>CAIUDS010000733.1 GCA_903897985.1 uncultured delta proteobacterium | reverse complement strand
CATTCCCGGCTTGACCGGGAATCCAGTATTATCAATAAGCTGGATTCCCGCTTTCGCGGGAATGACTCTGGACCTCCGAGATTTTCAACACCCTGCTAGATCCGCGAAAACCTGGGGGCAAAATTCCGAATTTGCTTGACAAGCTTTGAAAAAGGTGCTAGTTTCTCGGTCGGCCTTTTAAACCGTCCCGGAGAGGTCGGAAAAGGAGAGAGAACATGAGACATAGGAATAATGCTTAGAACCTTCTCGCGGGGAGAAGGTTTTTTTTTGGCCGGAGGTAAAATGGGCAAGAAGAAAAAGATCATGGATGCGGAGGCGATCAGGCGGGCGTTGGTGCGGATCGCGCATGAAATTTTAGAGCGCAACAAAGGCGTCGAGGGTCTGGTCCTGATCGGCATCCGCACCGGGGGCGAGCAGATTGCGACCCGGCTGGCGAAGCTTTTGCGGGACATCGAAGGTAAAGCGGTGCCCTGCGGGTTCATGGATGTGACCATGTACCGCGACGACCTATATCACATGAGCCATCAGCCGGAGGTTCACAAAACCTCGATCGCCTTCCCGGTGGACAAGCGGAATGTGGTTTTGGTTGACGATGTTTTGTTCACCGGCCGGACCATCCGGGCGGCGATGGACGCGGCGATAGACCTGGGCCGTCCTCAGAGCATCCAGCTCGCGGTCCTGGTTGACCGCGGCCACCGCGAGTTCCCGATCCGGCCCGATTATGTGGGGCGGAACCTCCCCACCTCGCGGACCGATGTGGTCTCGGCCGTGGTTGACCCCAAGGGCAAGGAAGACAAGGTGGAACTGATCGAATCCGAGGAGAAGGGCAAGGAATGAAACTAAGTGTGAAGAGCCTGATTGGGTTGAGCGGACTCTCCCGCTCGGAAATCGAGTTCATGCTCGAGCAGTCCGAGAGCTTCAAGGAGATCAGCTACCGGCCGATCAAGAAAGTCCCCACCCTGCGGGGCAAGACCATCATCAACCTCTTCATCGAGCCCAGCACCAGAACCCGCACCAGCTTCGAGATCGCGGGCAAGCGGCTGAGCGCGGATGTGATCAATTTCTCCGCGTCCTCGTCCTCGCTCACCAAGGGCGAGACCCTCACGGACACCGCCAAGAACCTCGAGGCCATGAAGCCCGACCTGCTCATCGTCCGCAGCCAGGCCGCGGGCGTTCCCGAGTTGCTCAGCCGGACCGTGGCCACCCCGGTGCTCAACGCCGGCGACGGGTTCCACGAGCACCCCACCCAGGGACTGCTGGACCTGTTCACCGTCCGGGAACACAAGAAAAAAATCGCCGGGCTCAAGCTCGCGATCGTGGGCGATATTTACCACAGCCGCGTGGCCCGCTCCGACATCTACGGGTTCTCCAAACTGGGCGCCGAGGTGACCGTGGTCGGCCCGCCCACCATGATCCCGTCCGGGATCGAGCAACTCGGCTGCAAGGTCAGCTATCATCTCGACCCGGTGATCCCGGAAGCGGATGTGATCATGATGCTCCGGATCCAGCTCGAACGCGGCGCCGGCAATTTCCTGCCCTCCACCCGCGAGTATTCCCGCTTCTACGGCCTGAACCTGAAGCGGCTCGAGCAGGCGAAGAAGGATGTCCTGATCATGCATCCCGGCCCGGTCAACCGCGGGGTCGAGCTTTCGCCCGAGGTCGCCGATTCGAGTTACTCGGTGATCCTGGACCAGGTTGAAAACGGCGTGGCCGTGAGAATGGCCTTGCTTTATCTTTTCTGCGGAGGAGCCGATGAAGTTAGTGCTTAGAGGCGCGCGACTGGTTGACCCGGGGCAGGGGCTGGACGAGCCGAAGGACCTGCTGCTGGACGCGGGCCGGGTCGCGGCCGTGCTCAAGCCCCGGGAAAAAGTTGCCGGCGCCAAAACCATTGACCTTTCCGGCCTGGTCATCGCGCCCGGGTTCATTGATATTCACACCCATTTGCGCGAGCCCGGCTTCGAGTACAAGGAAACCATTGCCACCGGCGCGGCCGCGGCCGTGGCCGGCGGTTTCACCGCCATCGCCTGCATGCCCAACACCGACCCGGTCAACGACAGCCCCAGCGTGACCGAATACATGCTCAAGCGCGCGAGCGAAGCCGGTCTGGTCCATGTTCATCCCATCGGCGCCATCAGCAAAGGGTCCAAGGGCGAGGAACTCGCGGAAATGGCCTCGCTCGCCGAAAGCGGCTGCCGGGGATTTTCCGACGACGGCAAGCCGGTCATGAACGCGGACCTGATGCGGCGCGCCCTCGAATACGCCAAGGGCCTCGACCGTCCCATCATTTCCCATTGCGAAGACCTGAACCTCACCGCTGGCGGCGTGATGAACGAAAGCGCGGTCTCGACCGAACTGGGCCTGCCGGGAGCGCCCACGGCGAGCGAGGAAGTCATGGTCGGCCGCGACCTCATCCTTGCCGGATATACCCGGTCCCAAGTTCATCTCGCCCATCTTTCCACCCAAGGCTCGATCGCGCTCATGCGCCGGGCCAAGGAAAGCGGCGTGAACGCCACCTGCGAGACCTGTCCGCATTATTTCACACTCACGGAGTTGGAGGTCAAGCAAAGCGGGTATCATCCTCATACCCGGGTTAACCCGCCGCTCCGCGGCGAAGCGGACCGCGAAATGTTGATCGCGGCGCTCAAGGACGGGACCATAGACGCGATTGCGTCCGATCATGCGCCGCATAACCTGGCCGCCAAGGAAGTCGAATTCCCGGCCGCGGCCTCCGGTATCTCGGGCCTCGAGACCAGCCTGTCCTTGAGCCTCAAGCTGGTGCGCGATAAGAAGATCACCCTCTCGCGCCTGGTCGAACTGATGAGCATGAACCCGGCTCGGATCCTCGGCATCGAAGGCGGAACCCTCAAGCCCGGCTCGCCCGCGGACCTCACGGTGATGGACCTGGACAAAAAATGGAAAGTCTCGGCCAAAAATTTCAAATCCCTCGGCCGCAACACGCCCTTTGACGGCTGGGCCCTGATCGGCAAGGCGGTCATGGTTTTTATCCAGGGCAAACAAATTATCCTGGAGTAGGCGATGCCCCCAAAAAAGAAAAAGGCGGTGCTCGTGCTCAACGACGGCACCGTGCTGCCCGGATATAACTTCGGCGCCCAAGGCGAGACCATCGGCGAGGTCGTGTTCCATACCGGCATGACCGGTTATCAGGAAATCCTGACCGACCCGTCCTATCACGGCCAGATCGTGACCATGACCTACACCCAGATCGGAAACACCGGGATCAACCTGGAGGACCTGGAAAGCAAAAGGGTTTGGGTGGAAGGCTTTGTCGCGCGCGAGTATATGGATTCGCCTTCCAACTTCCGCTCCAAGATGTCCCTCGGCCAATACCTGAAATCCCAGAAGGTGGTCGGCATCGAGGACCTTGATACCCGGTTCCTCACCCGGCATATCCGCAACCAGGGGTCCATGCCCGGAATCATTTCCACTGAAGATGGCGACCCCAAGAGCCTCCTCAAAAAGCTCAAGGCCGACCGCGGCCTGCTCGGGATTGACCTGGCCGTTGAGGTCACCTGCCCGGCGCCTTATGACTTTTACGAGGGGACCTGGGAACTCGGAACCGGATATAAAAAAGATTTGCCCGAGCCGAGATTCAAGGTCGTAGCGATGGATTTCGGGATCAAGACCAATATCCTGCGCAAGCTCTCGGACCGGAGAATCTTCGTCCGGGTGGTCCCGGCTCAGACCACGGCCGAGCAAATCCTCAAGGAAAATCCCGATGGGGTGTTCCTCTCTAACGGGCCCGGCGACCCGGCCGGATGCGACTACGCGGCTCAGGCCATTCGCAAGATTTCCGAGCAAAGGCCCGACCTCCCCATTTTTGGCATCTGCCTCGGCCACCAGATCCTGGGCATGGCCTTTGGGGCCGATATCGAGAAGCTCAAGTTCGGACACCACGGCGCCAACCATCCGGTGATGGACCTCTCGAACCGCAAGGTCGAGATCACCAGCCAGAACCATTGCTTCGCGGTCGAGCCGCGCTTTTTCCAAAGCCCGGACTTCCCCTTCAGCCTGACCCATGTCAACTTGAACGATCAGACCTGCGAGGGCATGGAGCACCGCACACTCCCGATCTTCAGCGTCCAGTATCACCCGGAGGCCTCGCCCGGGCCGCACGATTCCGACTACCTCTATGACCACTTCGTGGAGTTGATGGAAGAAAAATGACCACCGTGTTAAGCCAGGTTTTGCGCCAAGTCCTCGAATACGCCGGCCGCGAGAACTTCAAGGCCGAACTCGAATTTTGCAAACAAAAATTTTTTCACCCGGTCGGAATCCCCGGCGAGAGCGCGGAAACCGTCGAGTCCGAGCTGGCCAACTTCATCGAGTGGTTCGTTTTCGACTGGCCGCTGCCCGGCGGGATCAAGCTCTGGGAAAAATTCCTGAAAGAAGAAAGCGCCGGCCTGGATGCGATCGCGCGCGAAACCCTGAAAAGTTTCGCCTCCCAGAACTACAGCAGCTTCCAACTCAAAAAGATCAGGCCACCCGCCGCGGTCGCGCGCGAATTGGTTTCCGGCCGGAAGTTCAAGGAAGTCTATGGAGTCCCGCCCGCGCTCCAGGCCGGGGATTTCTTTTTGGGGAGAATGATCGAGGTGGCCGGACAGTTTTTTTTCACCGAGGCCTTTCTATACCTGCCCCGGAACCTGGCCAAATATTTGGAGCGCCGCGCCAAGCTGGTGAAAAAGGGCAAACTGGACCGCGGAAATTTTGTCGAGGAGTTGAAAATTATTTCCATCAAAGGCTCGCGCTACCCGAGGATGAAGCTGGAAGAGATGTATAAATGAATATGGCTCAAAATCTCAGCGAGCGGGAATTCGCGGCGTGTTATTTGAAGCTGAGCCCGGCCGAATTGGAAAAGCGGATCCGGGCGGCGTTCAAGCTGCTCGCGCCCTGCCGGCTCTGTCCGCGCAAGTGCGGGGTGGACCGGCCGGCCGGGGAAAAGGGAGTTTGCGGCGCGGGCGAGGTCCCGGAGGTGAGCAGTTCCAACCTGCACCATGGCGAGGAGCCGGTACTTTCGGGCTGGCGCGGGAGCGGGACCATCTTCTTCGCGCATTGCAACCTGCGCTGCGTGTTCTGCCAGAACTATCCGATCAGCCAGCTCGGGCACGGCAACGAGGCAGAGCCTCAACACTTGGCCCAAATGATGCTCGATCTGCAGAAAGACGGCGCGCACAACATCAACTTCGTCACGCCCACGCACATGGTCCCCTGGATCATCGAAGCGGTGGCGATTGCGCGCGAGCAGGGCTTGAAGATTCCGCTGTTATATAACTGCGGCGGTTATGAGTCCCGAGAGGAGCTACGGCTCCTGGACGGGATCATTGACATCTATCTCCCGGATATGAAATACTCTGATCCGGGACACTCGAAGACCTAGTCCTCGGCTCCGGATTATCCCGAGGTGAACCGCGCTACGATTCTCGAAATGGCACGGCAGGCGGGCGTTCTGGAACTGGACGAAGAGGGAATCGCAGTGAAGGGACTTCT
>CAIUDS010000732.1 GCA_903897985.1 uncultured delta proteobacterium | reverse complement strand
TGGGCACCGGCAAGGAGCAGGGCATCCGCGTGCACGCGGCTTCCGGCTTGAACGATGATGAAGTCGAGAAGCTGGTCAAGGAGGCCGAGGAGCATGTGGAGGAAGACAAAAAATTCCGGGAAATGGTGGAGTTGAAGAATAACCTGGAAGGGTTGATCTATGCCACGCGCAATTCGGTGGAGGAATTCGGGGACCGGCTGGAGGAAGAGGATCGCAAAATCCTGAATCAAAAACTGGCCAAAGCCGAGGAGATCGCCCATTCCGAGGATTATGACGCGATCAAGAAAGCCAACGACGAATTAAGCGAGGCCGCGCACAAGCTGGCCGAAGCCCTCTATGCCCAGGCCGCTTCGAAGCCTGAGAAAACCTGAACGAACAGAGCGGTTGAGGTGGGATAAAAATGCCCGGAAACCGGGACTACTACCATATCCTCGGAATCCCTCGGAACGCGACCCCGGAACAGATCAAAAAGGCCTATCGCGAACTGGCCCTGAAACATCACCCGGATCGCAACCCTGGCGACCATACCGCGGAGGAAAAATTCAAGGACATCAACGCGGCCTATCAGGTTTTGTCCGACCCGGAAAAACGCGTCCAATACGACCGCTTCGGCGAGCGCGCCCCGTTTGATTTCGGCAGGGAAGATTTCCGCGGGCCCAGCATTGACGACCTGTTCTCCGGACTGTTCGAGGAATTTTTTGGCAGGCGTTCCCGTCCGCGCGGACCTTCCCGCCGCAAAGGCCATGATTTGAGATACGACCTCAAGATCACCCTGGAGGAGGCCGCCTTCGGCGCGGAAAAAACCTTTACCGTGGAGAAGCCGCAGTCATGCGCGGTCTGCTCCGGCTCCGGGCTCAAGCCCGGGACTGCTCCCGTGACCTGCCCGGAATGCCGCGGCCGGGGACAGCTTCTTTATCAGCAGGGATTTTTCTCCATCAGCCGCACCTGCCCGCGCTGCCAGGGCGCCGGCCGCATCATTTCGGACCCCTGTCCGAACTGCGCCGGCGCCGGGATCGAGATGGCCAGGCGCGATTTGAAGGTCGGCATCCCGCCCGGGGTCGAGACCGGCTCAACCCTGCGCCTGACCGGCGAGGGCGAGCCGGGCGAACTGGCCGGCCCTCCCGGAGACCTTCATGTCATCCTCTTTATCGAGGAGCACCCGGTGTTTCAGAGGCAGGGGACGGAATTGATTTGCGAGGTGCCCATCTCTTTCCTCTCAGCCGCGCTGGGCGGCGAGATCGAGGTGCCGACCCTGGAGGACATTTCCCGCCTCAAGATTCCCGCGGGAACCCAGACCGGCAAAATTTTCCGGCTCAAGGGAAAAGGGATGCCTCATCTCCACGGCGGCCACCGCGGGGACCTCCATGTTCAGATCTTCGTCGAGGTCCCGGCCAAACTGAGCGGCAAGGAAAAAGACCTGCTCGAAAAAATGCTCGAGTCCGAAAAATCCGAGGCCTACCCGCTCTCGGGCGCGTTCTGGGACAAAGTGAACCAAGCCCTCGCGCACACCAAAACCCAGACGGGCAAGAAATAACGTCCGTGCGCAGGCTTTGCCTGATTTTTCTGGCCTTGATCTTGCCCATATTGGCTGTTTACGGGCAGCCGGAGACCCTGCCCCAGCTCCATGCCGGCGAACATTTCATATACGATGCCTCCGGCCGGGTCGTGCTCTTGCGCGGCGCCAATGTGCCCGGGCACAACGCCTACCCGTTCTATTTCGGGTCCCAAGACCTCGATGCGCTCCAGTCCTTCGGGTTCAACTTCATCCGGCTCGGCATCTCCTGGGAAATCGCCGAACCGCAGCCGGGCCAGTGCCGGCAGGATTACATTGACGCCATCGTCGCCTTTGCCCGGGCGGCGGGCGAGCGCGGGATCTATGTCATGCCCGAGGTCCACCAGATCGGATGGGGCGCACCCGGCAGCGGCATCCCGGCCTGGTCCCTGGGCCGGCCGGTCAAGAGCGGCGGCGACCTGCTCGGACTGGCCCGCGAGGCCAATCGCTTTTTCCGCGACCCCGCGCTCCAGCAAAAAATGATCGGCTTCTGGATTTACCTCTCGAAGAATTTATCGGGACTTCCCAACCTGCTCGGCTATGAAATCCTGAACGAGCCGGTCTCAACCGACTGTCTCGTCTATGGCTGCTTTGAAAAAAAGCTGTTCCCCTTTTATGAAAGGACCATCTCGGCGCTCCGCGCCTCCGATCCGCAGACCGCCATCATCATCGAACCCTGCGTGTTCGCCATCATGTTCCCCGCCGCGACCGCGCCCTTTTCCCAATCCAATTTGATCTATTCCCCTCATCCCTATTTCCTCCACCTCTACTCCTCCTCCGGCAAACTCATCGTGCTCGAGCGCGAGCCCAACTGGGAACTCGCGGAAAAATACTCGCGACATATTTACGAGGCGAGCCAGATCCCGGCCCCGCTCCTGATCGGAGAGTTCGGCGCGCCCGAGGGCCACAAGTTCGCCGAGAAATGGCTGGAGGAAAACTACCGGCTCCAGGATCAATATTTCCTCGGTTCGTCCATCTGGGTCTATGACACCAAAGATGACGGCTGGTCCATCGTGGACAAAAACCGCAAACCCCGGCCGTTCAAATGGCAGGTCGTCCACCGGCCCTATCCGCGTTTCACCGCGGGCACCCCGCTCGAACTGCGCTTCTCGCCCGAGGATAAAAAATTTCACTATCGGTTCCAGCCCGACCCCAAAATCCAGTCCCCGACTGAAATCTACATCCCCAAGGAATTCATGGCCAACGCCAGCCTCAAGGTCTCCGCGGGAAAATGGAATTATGACGAAAAGCGGGAATTGTTATTCATTGAAAATGCCGGCGCCGAAAGCCAGATTGCGGTCGAGTTAAAATATTAGGGCGGCGGCTTAAGCTATCTTAAACAAGATTGAACCATCTTGAACCATGAAACTATCTCGCCAAATCGCGATCGTCTAGCTCCTTGAC
>CAIUDS010000731.1 GCA_903897985.1 uncultured delta proteobacterium | reverse complement strand
CCTCCACCCACAACTCGTCCCCCCGCGGGTCCTCATAGACCAGGCCCCGCTCGTGCAGGCGCAAGAGCAGCCCCGCCAGCCGGAGCAGGAATTTGCGGTCCCAGCTCCGGCCGGAGAGCTCGTCGGCGAGGAGCCGCGCCAGATATTCATTAAGCGCCAGGCTCGAAGCGCTGAGCGGCTCATAAATCAGATAGTCTTCGCGCGGCGATTCCACGCCCAGGAGCGGCGCTTGGTGGGGCAGGTTTTCCAGCGTCAGCCGGACCGAGAAAAAAAACGCCGAACTTACCCGGTGCTCTTTACCCTTCCCGCCCGGGATCGCGGTCAAATCGCATTCCACAAGTTCCTTCTTGCCAATCTTGCGCACCCGGACCTTCTCCCGCCGCCGGCTGAGCAGGCCCAAGCTCGGGATCAGCTCCAGCGCCTGGTTCTGGTCCACCGGGAAGCGCAGGAAAACCCGCGCGCCCTTGAGTTCGAACCAGAAGAACGGGAAGCGCTTGCCCCAGAATCCCTTTTCCGCCTTGCGGATCCGTTTTTCCAGGATCAGTTCCGACGACAAAAAGATTTTCTTCAAGAGCGGCTCGAGTTCGGATGGAAGCACGGCCTCCGCGGCCAGAAACTGATGGAGGAACCGGATTAGATAAGCGGTGGAAAGGTGCGGCCTTAACTCGAGGCAAAGCCAGGCCAGAAAATCGGGCAGCCGGAGCCTCCCCGGCTTGGACTCGCGGATCCGCTCGGGGCGCGGGAAAAACAGCTTCAGCCGGTCGGGCTCGAGCTTGCATTCGAGCTCGGCCAGGCCGCACTCCCAGGGCAGCGAGAGGTTGCGGGAGAACAGCTCGCGCAGGCTGACGATCAACTGGCTCAACAACTCCCGCCGGTCCTCCGGCGAATAACGCGGAGCCGGTTCCGAAAAATTATCCTTGAGGAAAATCCCGAGCGGCGAGAAATGAGGCCGGGCCTCGAACAGCAAAGCCTCGGTCTGAATCCGCAGGTCCTTCCACATCCACCCATACGCCAAGGGCCGCGCCACCGCGTCCGTAACCGGGCTGAGCCGGCGGGAAACCTTCCAGCTTTTTTGCAGCGGGAACGACCGCCAGAAAAAATTCAGCGCGTCGAATTCGCTGTATTCCTTGAGCCGCAGCCAGAGCAGGGCCGGCAGTTGCGGGTGCAGGTTCTTGAACTCGAACCAGGACTCGGTGTTTTCCCTCCGCGCCAGCCGCGCCCGGAAATCCCGCCGCGGGTCCTCCCACAAGGCGAACAACTCCGGCCCGGCCTCCGAGAATTCCCCGGCCAGCTTCCATTGCCAGCGCCCGCGCCTGATCCTGCGGAACTCCATGAACTCACCCGCCGCCCGAAGCCCGCTCCCGGAGCAATGCTCGTGCCGCGGACAGGACTTCCTCCGCCCCAATCTCATTCATGCACGCAAAATGCTTTTCCGGGCATTGGCGCGGGCCGTGATGGTGGCAGGGACGGCAGGCCAGCGGTTTCGAGACGATCCGGTGGGGATTTTTCCAGGGCCCGAATCCGAACTCCGGCGTGGTCGGCCCGAAAATGACCACGCTCGGGATTGCGAACGCGCTCGCCACATGCACGGGCGCGCTGTCGTTGCTCACGAGCAGGTCCAGCCGGGAGATGATCCCGAAAAGATCGGACAAAGAGGTCTTGCCGCAAAGGTTGATCACCTTCACCCCGGCCCGTTGCTCGACCTCCGCGCAGACCGCCTGGTCTTTTTCGTCGCCCAAGAGCACGACCGTTGCCCCCATTTCCTTTTGGAGCCGCCCGGCCAATTCCGCGTATCGCTCCGCGGGCCAGCGCTTGGTCGCCCAAGCCGAGCCGGGCGCGAGCCCGACGCGCGGATGCGCTTCGGGATTGATCCCGAATTTGCCGAACTCGAAATCAGCCGGCGCCGGGAGCCTCACCCTTGGCTCGAAATCAGCCGGCAACTCCGCCACCGGCCCGAGCAGTTTCAAATTCCGCTCCACCTCGTGCAGCCCTTGCTCGCGCTCGATCCGGAAATGGTAAATGCGCGAGAGCGAGGCCTGTCGGAACCCGACCAGGACCGGGATCCGGCTAAAGGCCAGGAGCAGCGCGCTCCGATAGGACCGGTGCGCGCTCAGCGCCACATCGAATTTCTTTTCCCGGATTTCCCGGGCCTTCCGGAAAAGAGCCGCCGCGCCTTTTTCGCTCCCGGCCTTGTCATAGCAGATGATCTCGTCCAGACCCGGAAGGCCGGAGAGCGCGGCTTTACCCGCCGGCGTGGTGAGCAGGGCCAGATGCGAATTGGGCATGGCGGCCTTGATTGCGGAAAGCAGCGGGGTGGCCAGGATGATGTCGCCGAGGAACGCGGTCTGAACCACCAGGATTCGAACTTGTTCCTCGGTCAAAGTCTGCACTGGCGCATTTACTTCTTGTCCGAGACCGGCTCGGCCTGCTCGATGATCATGTTCGG
>CAIUDS010000730.1 GCA_903897985.1 uncultured delta proteobacterium | reverse complement strand
GGAGGGCTAGACCGCGGTGGTGCTGGTCAACGGCTTCAACGGTCTGGGCCTGCATACCCTGCTCAACATCAACCGAATCTTCACCGGCGTGTTCAAGAATTTTATTTTCCTCCAGGTCGGGATGATTGACTCCGGCGTGTTCAAGGGCGGGGACCAGGTCGAGGCGCTCAAGAACCGGGCCCACTCTGAGATCAACCGCTATGTGGATTACATGCGCCGCAACGGCTTTTTTGCCCAGGGCCTGGTCGGCCTGGGAACCGATGTGGTCCACGAAATCATGAAACTCTCCGACGAGGCGCGCAAGGAATATCCCCAAGCCATCTTTTTCGGCGGCCAGATCGTCTTCCCCCGAGATACCTTCATCACCCGGTTCCTGCATAACTATGTGGTTTTTGCCGTGCAGAAGCAGCTATACCTGAACGGAATCCCCTTTGTCATCGTGCCGGTGAGGGTTAATTCCTAGGGTCATGTCCCGGAAATAAATTAACTGCTTTTTCAGTTGTGGCGCGGGCTTCCAGCCTGCAGAATCAATGTGTTGGCAGGCAAGATGCCTGCACCACAAATAAAGGGACACGACAATAGCGCGGACGCGGCCAGGGCTTCGAAGCCAACTAAACTATTTTTCCCCCTCGTCATCGTCCATCCCCTTCCTGCGGCCCAGGCTCCGGCCCAGGCGGGTGGACGCCCCGCGGCCCCAGGACTCTTTCCGACCCTTGGCTTCGGTCATGGCCAGGATCTTGATCGAGCCGCACCGGGGGCAATTGCCGGGCAGGATCGGCCCGAACGGGATGATCCATTCGTGCTTGCATTCGAGACACGAAAATTTTCGGATATTGGACATTTTTCAATTCTATCGAGCCATGCTTAGGCGCGGCTCAATTAATTATTTCAGATACCGGTCGAAAAATTTCACGATCGCCATCACGGAATCCACCGAAGCCGGGTCCCAATATTCCCAGGTAAAGCCGTGCTTTTTTCCGGGCGCGGTGAACAGTTCCGCGTCAACGCCCAGGTCCTTGAGCTTCTTCACCGATTCCACCGACTGCGGATAGAGCTTGAGCTCGTCGGCGTCGCCGGTGAGGAAAATGGTGGGCGGGTCGTCGGCCTTGATGAAATTTATGGGCGAGATACGTTTGAGCTCCTCGCGATAGGCCTTGCCGGTCTTGCCCGCGAGCAGCGCGTCCCCCAGCCAGGCGATCCCGTCCCCGTTTTCCTTCAGGGTCCGGTTCACATCTATCACCGGGTAATAAAGCGCGGCCACTTTCACCTTCGAGTCCACGCCCGCTTCCGGATGCCCGGTCGGCTGGAAATACGGATCGTCGCTCGCCCATCCCACCATCGCGGCCAGATGTCCGCCCGCGCTCCCTCCGACCACGCCCACCCGTTCCGGGTCCGCCCCGTATTCCTTCGCGTGTTCCTTCACCCAGATCACCGCTCCCATCGCATCTTCCACCTGCAGCTTGATCGGGTACTTGGGCGCCAGCCGGTAGTCAATGTTGAAAACCACATACCCGTTCCTGGCCAGCACCTGGCAGACATAGACCTTGTTGTCCATTTCCTTGTTGCCCTGAATCCAGGCCCCGCCGTGGATCGCCACCACCGCCGGCCAGAGGCCCTCGTGCGGGTTGGAATAGACATCGAGCTTGAGCATCTCCGCGCCGGGCACGCCCGTGGCGTAGGGGATGTCCTTGATCACGGTCTCGGCCCGGGCCCCGTAATTCTCGTGCGGTCCCGGCGGCTTCTTGCCCAAGGTCATGCAGCCGGCCAGCAGCACGGACACGGCCATAACGAACAAAACGCGATTTAGAGCAGGACTTTTGGTTTTGGGCATGAGTTTCTCCTGTTTTTGTAATCTGTAATTTGTGATCTGTAATCCCTCGGGCCTACCACTCGTTCTCGAACTTGTCGTAATTCTCGCGCCAGACTTCATAGGAGCTTTCGTATTCTTCGGTCCAGTCCGCCACCGGCTCGACGAGCGAAAACTCGCCGGCCATTTTTTCGGAGGCGGTCTTCAAGTCGGGGTAAATGCCGGCGCCGACCGCGGAAGCCATGGCGATGCCGAGGGCGCTGGCTTCCTTGCACTGGCTGACCGTGACGGGCCGGTTGAGGACCGAGGCCATGATCTGGTTGAAGAGCTGGATGCGGGTGAGTCCGCCGCAGAGGAGCACCTGCTCGGGCTTCGCGCCGGCGACGGCGACGATCTGGGCG
The DNA here is from genome assembly GCA_903897985.1 of uncultured delta proteobacterium. Taxonomy (GTDB): domain Bacteria; phylum RBG-13-61-14; class RBG-13-61-14; order RBG-13-61-14; family DRUE01; genus CAIYYW01. The sequence continues at coordinate 5,422 of CAIUDS010000730.1, read as the reverse complement.
AGGTTGGCCTTGGCCGAGAAGCAGATGGCTTCAAGGATGGCGCGTCCGACATTGCCGGGGCCGGCGTTGGTCTCGTCGGGCGGGAAGGGGAGCAGGACCGCGGCGGGCTTGTTGGGGTTGACCTTGGTGAGGTCCCAGACGAGGGAGCCGAGGAAAGTCCGGACCCCGCCGGAACCGGGCGGGATTTTTTCCGCGAGCTTGATGAGCGTTTCATATTTTTGGTCGTTGTCGGTTTGGCCGTAACCGAAATGGCCCTCGACATAACCGCGAAAAATTTTGCCGGCGTCCCCGCCCTGGCTTTCGAGCAGATAGAGGCCGTCAAACATATGGCAATGGGTCCAGAGTTTGAAGTCCTGGTCCAGGATCAGCTTATCCAGGGTCATCATTACCGGGAGGGTGGTGCCAGCGACCAGGCCGAGTTGATGAGGCTGGCTCTGCCTGCAGGCGACCAGGGCGGCCTGGGTGTCGGCCCCGCCCGCCACCACCAGGGTCCCCTGCGGAATGCCGGTGTCTTGTTCGCCCTTCTGGCTGACCTTGCCCACGGCCTCGCCGGTCCGGGCGATGCGGGGAAGGGCCTCGGGTTTCAGCCCGATCCGCTCGATCAATTCGGCCGACCATTCCTTTTTGTTCAAGTCGTAGAGCATGGTCTCGCAGGCGTTGGTCGGCTCGGCCACCATCTCGCCCGAAAGCATGTATAAAATCCAGTCGTTGATCATGAGCACATGGCGGACCCGCTCGAAGGTTTCATGCTGTTCTTCCTGAAACCAGCGCAGCCGGCACGGCACAAACATCCACGGCGGCCACCGGCAGGTGAGCTCATAACAGCGCTCCCGGTTAAGCGCTTCCTCCACCTCCACCGCATAGGTGATGCCGCGCACATCCCGGTTCGGCCCGGCATAAAGGCATTTGCCGTCCTGATCGAAAAACAGGCATCCCTGGCGCATGGAGGTCGAGGACACCGCGCGGATTTGTTTTTTGTCAACCTTGCCCAGGACCTCGCGGGTGCACTCGCAGAGCAGTTTCCAGTAATGCTCGGGGTTGAATTCCTGGACCATGAATTCCTGGCCCTCCGGGATGTAGCTGGTCCAGGCCCGATACGCGCGCGCCTTGAGTTCGCCCTGGGCGTTGAACACCACCGCGCGTCCGCCGCCCGAGCCCGCGTCTATGCTCAGCAACAACTCTTCTTTCATTTCTCCCCCAGTGGAGCGCGGCATTCTTGCCCGTCCAGTGGAGCGGGACATTCCTGTCCCGCCACCTTGAAATTAACTCTTCCCCTTCTCCAGCACTTCCGGGTTGGCGATGTGCTTCGGCCGCTTCCCCCCAAGATAGGCCTCCATGTCCGCCACGATCATGTCGCTCTGGTGCTCGACCACCTGGCCGGTGGCGCCCCCGATATGCGGAGTCGCCAGCACATTGTCCAGATTCAAAAACGGGTCGTCCTTCTGCGGCGGCTCGCTCCTGAACACATCCACCGCGGCCCCCGCGATCTTCTTCGCCTTGAGCAGTTCGACCAACGCGTCGCAATCCACCAGCTCCGCCCGGGCGGTGTTCACGAAATATGCGGTCGGCTTCATCAGTTCGAGATATTTGCGATTGATCAAACCCTCGGTATCGTCCGTCACCGCCACATGAATGCTCACAATGTCGCCCCGCTTGAACACAGCCTCAAGGCTTACCGATTCCACCTTGGCCGCGTCAAAAACCTCCTTCTTCACGAACGGATCATAAGCGATCACTTTCGCGCCAAAACCCGCGAGCCGCGCGGCCACCTTCCGCCCGATCGCGCCGAACCCGACCAGGCCCACGGTCTTCGATCCCAGCTCGAACCCGGTCATCTCCTTCAGCATCCGCATGTAGTCCGCCGGGTCCTCCGGGTTGTATTTGCCCTGCGCCATCATCAGCGCCACCGGAACGATCTTGCGCGCCAGGCAGAGCATGAACGCCAGGGTCAAATCCGCGACCGCGTCCGCGTTCCGGCCCGGCGTGTAAAAAACCGGGATGCCCTTCGCGGTCGCCGTTTCCACATCCACATTCAGCGGGTCCCCCCGGCAGCACCCGATCATCTTCAACTCCACCGTTTCGAACACTTCCTCGTGGCAGAGGTCCGCCTCCAGGATCACCACATCCGCGCCCGCGGCCTTGAGCTTCTCCGCCATCTCGTCCGACATCAGGATTTCATTCTTCGCCCCCCACGGATCATAAACCACTTCCATGTGTTTCCGGAGCCGCGCGAGTCCCTCCGGGCTGAAATTAGCGGTCACCAGCGCCTTCATCGTTTTTTACTCCTTTCCGATCCCCGAATCTTCGGCGAATCTTGCCATGCCCATCTTTTATAACTTGATCGCCCGGCTATGTCAATTCGGAGGGTCAGCGCTTGAACCGAAAGCGGAATTATTCTAACCTTGATTTAGCCGGAGGGGGAGGGGGAATCTATCTCAATCATGCGAGGTAATTATGCCGAATAATAAGGGCCGGGGGAAAAGAGTCGTTCCCCGGAAAAAACTTGTTCTCGAATCAGCCCGGCGCGGGGCGGATTTCCTCGAAACGGTGATGGCCCGGGCTGCGGGCCTGATCATCGTGCTGGACCGCCGGGGCCGGGTGGTCAAGTTTAACAAGGCCTGCGAGAAATTAACCGGATATAAAGCCAAGGAATTATTGGGCAAACCCTTCTGGGATTATCTAATCCTGCCGGAAGAAATCGCCGGGGTAAAAAAAGAATTCTCCAAACTCCGCGCCGGCAAACCCACCGGCGGCTATGTGAATTACTGGAAGGCCAAGGATGGCTCGAAACACCTGACCGCCTGGAGCAACGGCTATGGCACGGATGCGCGGGGCGAGGCGCAATATGTGATCGGCACCGGCATGGACATCACCGAGCAGCGGCGGGCGGAAGAGGAATTGAAACAAAGCCGGAATAATTTGGAAGCGCTGGTCCAGGGCCGCACCTCGGAAATCCGATCGGTGAACAAGAAATTGAGGGAAGAAATCGAAACGCGGGCCCGAGCGCAAGAGGACCTGCTGGCCGCCAATAAAATCATGTCCAGCATCTTCGAGACCACCCATTTCAATGTGGCCCTGTTCGACCGGAATTTCAATTTCCTCTTTGTCAACCGCTCCTATGCCGAGCAGTGCGCCCTGCCCGCCAAAAAGATGATCGGCAAGAATTTTTTCCAGCTCTTCCCGGCCCCGGAAGTGGAAAAACTCTACCGCAAGGTGCTGCGCGCGGGAAAGCCTTATTCTCTTTATGCCATGCCCTATGATTTTCCCACCCAGCCCAAACGCGGCACCACTTATTGGGACTGGACTCTGCATCCCCTGTTCGGCCCGGGCGGCAAGGTGGACCGCCTGCTGATCACCTCGGTGGAGGTCACCGAACAGAAAAAGGCCCAACTCGAACTGCGTCAGAGCGAACACAAATACCGGTTCCTGATCGAGAACGCCCAGGAAGGGATCATGACCCTGAACCGGGAGCGCGCCATTACCCTGGTCAACCGGCGGATGGCCGAGATCCTGGGGTATCGGATCGAGGATATGGTCGGCCAAAGCATGTTCCGGTTTGTGGATCCGAAAGACCTGGAAATGCTCAAGACCCGGATGGAAAAACGGGCGCGCGGAGAGGAGGAAATCTACGAGCTCCGCTACCGGCATAAGGACGGCGCCGTGGTCTGGGGCCGGGTGCACGGCTCACCGGTCCGGGACGAGCGGGGAAAAGTGACCGGCGCGTTCGGATTTGTCAGCGACATCACCGCGCAGAAAAAGGCCGAGCTCAAGATCAAAAAAATGAACTCGCTCCTGGCCGCGGCCAAGGACATCGCGCAGGCGCTGCTCGCGGCCGCGGACGAGTCCGCGCTATACCAAAAGATCTGCGATGCGTGTTTGCGCGTGCCCTTTATCAAATTTTCCTGGATCGGACTGGTGGTCCCGGGCGGCTTCGAGGTCAAGCCGGTCGCCGCGTCCGGCTTTGAGGACGGCTATTTGTCCAGCATCAAGGTCCGCTGGGACGACTCGCCCGCGGGCAACGGCCCGACCGGGACCTGCATCAAGACCCGCAAGACCTTCCTCATGACCGGGATGGACACCGACCCGCGCTATCGGCCCTGGAGGGAGCAGGCCGCGAAACGGGGCTACCGGGCCTCGCTCTCGCTCCCGCTGATCCACAAGCATGAGACCCTGGGAGCGCTCATGGTCTATTCGGAGGACCGGGAGGCGTTTGAGCCGGAGGTGGTGGAACTGCTGGAGGAAGTCGGCCGCTCGATCGCGATCGGGATCAAGTCGCTGCGCGCGGAACAGGAGCTGGCCGAGAGCGAGCGGCGGATGTCCCAATTCATCGAGGGGATGCCGGCGGCGCTCTATGTGGTGGACTCGGAGGGAAGGCCTATTTACGAGAGCAAGAGTTCGCGCGAGCTCCTGCGCAAGAGCATCGGCGCTATTGACTCGCAAGCCGCCAAGACCGCCCTGGCCCCGCAAGACCAGACCTTTCTGGCCGGAACCGACCGGTTCTATCCCCCGGAACGCACCCCCATCCGTCGGGCCTTGAAGGGCGAGTCTTCCACCGTGGATGACGCGGAAGTCCGCTTCCCGGACAAGATTGTGCCGCTCGAAATTTCCTCCGCGCCCATTTTTGACGACCAGGGAAAAGTCCGCTATGCGGTTTCCATCTTCCGCGACATCACCGAGCGCAAGCGGATGGAGACCCAGTTGCAACAGGCCTTGAACCATTGGAAAAAAACCTTTGACGCCATCGGAGACCACATCTGCCTCCTCGACCGCGACGGGACCATTTTGCAGTGCAACGAGAGCATGGTCGCCCTGCTCAACCTGCCCCAGGACAAGATCGTGGGCCAGAAATGCCATAAGTTGATGCATAATTCCGACCGTTTTTCCCATGGCTGCCCCTATCTCAAAATGATGAAGAGCGGCAAACGCGAGAGCTTTGAACTGGCCTCCGGCGATAATTATTTCCTGGTCTCCGCGGACCCGGTCCTGGACGATCAAGGCGAGATTGCCGGCGCGGTCCATATCATGCGCGACATTACCGAGCACCGGCGCGACCAGGACGCCCTGGCGCGCGAGAAGGAACTGCTCGCGGTGACGCTCCGCAGCATCGGCGACGGCCTGATCGCGACCGACATCCGGGGAACCATCATTCTGTTCAACCGGGTCGCGGAAGAACTGACCGGCTGGCCCCAGGATGAAGCCCAAGGCAGGTCCCTCGAGCGGGTCATGCAATTGGTGGACCGCAAGACCGGCGCCGGCGCCTGGAACTCGATCCAGGAATCCGCGCGCAACGGCGTCATCATCGGCGCGGCCGGCAATGTCGGCCTCCTGACCAGAAACCGCGGCGAGCGTTCCATTTCCTATTCCTCCGCGCCCATCCTCGACCGCGAAAGCAATATCATCGGCGCCGTGGTCGCCTTCAGCG
>CAIUDS010000729.1 GCA_903897985.1 uncultured delta proteobacterium | reverse complement strand
GGGGAGCAGGGTCTTGTAATACCAGAGCAGGAGCTGATCGCGCTGCCTCTGGCTGCAGGCGTTCTGCTCGTCCACAATGTCGTCCAGCAGGATCAAATCATAATGCTTGGAGATCACCGGCCCGAGCACGCCCATTGCTGTGAGGGAGGCTTCCTTGGGGTGGCGGCGGCGCACGCTGAGCGTGAGCTGGCATTCGGTCCAGGGCCGTCCCATGAGGTTGCCGAAATGGTCGAGGATAAAGAAGTTTGCCTCCAGGTGCGACCTGGTTTCGCGGAGGAACGCGCAGGCCTGGGCCGCGGTGTTGGACACGATGAGGATTCGGAGTTCGGGGTTATTGAGCAGACGCCAGAGCGGATAGGCGATGGTGCAGATGGTGCTCTTGCCGTGGCCGCGCGGGGCGAGGATGAGGGTTTTCCGGTTTTCGATCTGGATGGCCAGCCATTCCGAGTGGAAGTTTTCCAGCTGATAGCCTAGTGACTCAATGATGAACCTTTGCGGGTCGGAAAGTTGCGCGCTCGCTCGATCATGCCTGATGACCGCGGCTTCAAAGTCCAACAGCAAAGCCCGATCCATTGCTTCCATGCGATCTCCTTCTTGTGCGGCGGCGGACAAATTCCGGCCCGCCTTGGGTTGGAAATAATTTCAACTCATGCGAAAAGTTTTTTTAAAGCAGGCAATTGCAATGTCCCATGCGGTCTTCGATCCCCAATTCCTTCCAGGCTTTGGTTTCCTCAAGGCAGAGCGCGAGTTCCAGGTCCGGGCGGAGCTTGCGCGCAGTCCGAACTATATGCCCATACATTTCGAGCCGGAGCGGCTGCGCATACCGGATTCTGCCGTCGCCGATTTTGGAACGCGGGTCCAGGCTTTGAGAAATGTTATTGCCTTTCCCCAGTTTCATTTCCATCAGCGCCTTGGCGTTTTGATAAATGCAAATGCCGCCGAGGGTCAGCCGCTGAATTGGGACCGACTCGAGCAGCCGCTCCACAAAACCTCCGTAAATCTTTTCCCAGCCCTTGACCGGGATGAGCGGCATGATAATCGCCCGGACCGGGTAGCCATGCTCGGCGCATTGCTTCATTGCCTCCAGCCGTTCCGCGATGGTTGGAACATTTTCCTCGAACCGCTCCGATAGTTCCGGCGGGTTCAAGCTCCAGGAAAGGATGGTGTGCTGGTTGTGATCTAGCTTGAGCAGCTGCTCGACCTGCCCGGTCTTGGTCAGAATCACCTGCCGCGCGAACTTATGTTGGGCAAAGAACGGGACCTGTACGCCGGAAAATCCGGTGAGCGGATCCAGGGCCAGGCCGTCCTGCAACTTGCCCAGGTAGAAAGCCGTTGGCATGTTCGCCTGGTTGGCAACGCGCTCAATCCGCTCCAGGATTTCTTCGAGGTTCAGGAAAATCCTCACGGCCGGCGAATGCCAATAGCTGGGCGTGCCGGCCAGGTAACAATACTTGCATCCATAAAAGCAAAACCCATAGGGCGAGAAATGCCAATAATTCGGGCAGGCATTCCCTTCCTCCGCGCTGAACCGCACCGCGCTCTTATGCTCGCCGAAGACCAGCGTGTGTTTCCCCTTCTGATGCCGCGCCAGGTTGTCCTGCTCGCGCAGGTCAATCCGGTTATGCGGCGTGTCCGGGCATTCGACGAGTTGCGCTTCCGGATATAGCGCGCAAATCCTCTCCACGAACCGAACCCGCTCCGGAGTGGTCATGCTCCCTTTGGCCAGAAATATCCGATCGGCGACAAAATTCCCGGGCCGGATGGGAATATGATCGCACGGCAGCGCTGCTTTTTGCTCGCTGTTATTTAAGAGGCTCGGTTGGCTTGATTTTTTCATGGCGCCTGATTCTCTTAAAATAAGTTCGGTTGTGCCGGTGCTTCCATTGCGCGATTCCACTCTCCGGCAATGCTGCATGACGCCGAGGCCAGCTCGGGGTTTTTGCAGGCGCAAATTTTGGTGGTGATGCCGAGAGGGCGAGCGAGCGTTTCCAGGCGCGAGAAAATTCGGGAGCGGTCCGGGAGTGGAAGCGCGCTGATGAAAAAATCATCACCCGCCATTTTCATCGCTTGAGCGGCGCGGTATCTTTGGAGCAGATCTCGCATCATCTGCCGGTCCGGGAGATGTCGCTTGAATGACTCAACTATGGCGGGCCTGAGAAACAATACGCCGGCGGCGATGGTTTTGACTCCCGCGCCGGCGAGTGCTTGGACGAGATCGGTCAAGGATTGTTCATCATCGGTAATTCCCGGCAGGATGGGGTCCAGCCGGACATGGGCCGGGATGCCGCAGTCCACCAGCATCCGCGCTTGCTGCAAGCGCTGCTCAGGCACCGCCGCTCGCGGCTCGAGAATTCGCGCCAGGTTTTCATCAAGAGTAATCAGGCCGATTTGCGCCTGGACCAGACTGGCGTTAGCGCGGATCAATTCCATGTGCGCGTTCGGGATGGCGCCCTTGGTTAGAAAAGCCACGCCGATTTTTTCATGGAAAAGGAAATCGAGAATCTTGAAGGTCAACTCCAGAACTTCCGGGACCGGCTGGAACAGATCGCTGGAAGGGCTGAAATAAACCGCGAGCGGCCTTTTCCGTTTGCGCCTCAACTCCGCCTTGAGCTTGTCCAGGGTATTCGCATAAAGCGTAACGCAAGCCTCGCCCGGATACTGGCTGTAGCCGCGCGCGTAGCAATAAATGCATCCGTGCGCACATCCAGCGGTCAGGTTGATGGTGGGTATTTTGGAAAGACAGGCGAGGCTGGAGGGCGCCAAAACCGCGGCTTTGCGATTGGTTTTAAGGACGCAGACCGGATTATCCGGTTTTTGCTTCATTTTATTGTCGCCACCTTCAATGCCGCTCAGGTTTTCCGGCTTTAACTCCAATATTGTGCACCTTCCCTCTGATCATATTCTCGCCTTGCTTGATAATCATATTAAAATTCCGAAGATTTTTCTTCTCAGCCCCCTTATGCCCGCGCGAAGGGAGCGGGAAAATTTTATTAAGGTACGCGAACCACCTGAATGCCAGCACGGGAGAGGAGTTCGCCGGTGACGCCTTCGCGGTCGCAGGAGGGCGAGCCGGACTTGAGATAGGCGCGCCGGATGCCGACGATTTGGGCTAGTTCGAGCGTGTAATTCGCGCCGGCGATATGGAAGCAGGTGACATCCTCGCCGGTTTCCGGCGCAATGATCTTCAAGCCTTCGTCTAGAACCTGGGCGCCGGTGCCGTTCAGGTATTCGCCGGTCCGGGGCGTGGACATGCCCCCGAGCTGCTCGGGACAGACCGGCACGAGCACATATTTTTTCTTGAGCCGCTCGATCAGTTTGTCCCGCTTCTTCGGCCTCCGGCCATGCCACCGGCAGGGTATCCCCAGGAAACACGCGCTGATCAGGACCGGCTCCTTAAGGCGCTCCCACCTAAACTCTGGAAATAACGAACTGTTTTGACGATCGGCTTTTGCCCCCATTATCGGGTCTCCTCAGTTACAATTCTACGCCAGAACCGATGCCGCCATCCCATGCAATGTTTCACGCCCAAGCATCCGCCGCATTGTATGCATCCTTCAATATTAAGCCTTTTGGTCTGGCGATCAAATTTTCGCGCGGAAAAGCATTCGCGGATGCAAAAACCGCAATCCAGGCAGTTTATCATTCTCTTGATTAAACTGTCACAGGTTCTTTCCGGGACATCCCAAAATCGGAGCTCATTTGCTTTGCGAGTCCACCTTCCGCGCACTGGCTCAAGATGTTTTGTTTCAATCCATGTTGGATCTCGGATTTGGTAGCTCAATGCCCCCGAGGGAAAACGATGTTTTATTGCCCCGACCACATTCTGCGGTTTAAGCCGATGCCAATGGGCAAAACCATGCTTATCGAGCTTTTCTTGGCGCGTTTTGAAGGCCTGCTTTTGGGGCAATTTTTCAATCAAACCGCTCTCAAAAATCAATTTTTCAATTTGGCCGTAATATCTTTTGCATTCTTCCGGATAATGTTCCTTGAGGTATTTTTGTCTCTTGGCATCCGAGGTGTAGCAACAAACGCAATAGGTTCGATCCATGTGCCGATAGATTGGATTTAAGGGTAATCCATATCTTGATTTGAGCAACTCAAGTATTTCCGCTTTTGAAAACTTCAGCATGGGATTGAAACATGGCAATCCCAGAGTCTGGTTCTTTTCCAGCCAGCCATGGAACCGATGGCTATATTCGCTGCCGGAAATTCCTCGGAACATTACGCCTGCCTCTGGCGTTCTCGCTCCTTGCTGCTGCAGGTGCTCAAGAAAGGTTGTTCCCACCAAGAGCGGGATACACCACGCCTCAAGAAGTGTTAAAAAGCTGATCCCTCTCTCCATAAGTTCAAAATATTCCAGAAACGGCCTGACGGTCTTTACAAAAAAGCCGCGACCGACAAGGCTTTTGAGGTATTCGAGATTGCTGGCGAATTCAAGGTCATGATGAGAATAGATGCAGATGGGTTTGGCCGGCTCAACTGCTTCATAAATTAACGCGGCCATGGCAAGACTATCCTTCCCGGTTGAAAAGGCTATGAACGGATATTTGCCTTCAAGTCGTGGCCAAATTGCGCGGAGATGAGCAATCGTATCATGGACCTTACCGGCAAGAACCTTATTCATGAATTTACTCCCAGCAAACGGCAAAGAATTTTGCCGCCCAGTATTGACGCATCTTTTTCAGCGATGCGGTTCTCAAGCGCATATTTTTGAATAGCCGCCTCAACTTTCTCCTTAAGCGCGAACGTCATTTTGAATTGCAGTATTCCGTAAACCGACTCATCCTTCTTGGCAAGATATTGATCGAATTCCGCCCAATTGAATTCCCTATAGGGCGCGAGTAAGGCATCCATTTCGCGGTCGGAACATCCTAATACGGAAATATCAAGGTTTTCTCGTTTTAGTTCCTCGAGAGTTTTCCTGATCAAATCATCGTCCCATCTTGCCAAAGAACCCAATTTGTTATCGGCAATTGCAAAAGCCTTTCTTTGGGAGTCTTTCAGATCGAGCATCACTACCGGCACCCGGGTCATGCAAAGCTTCTGGGCTGCTTTCCAACGAGTGTGCCCGGCGATAATAGTAAAGTCCTGATCGCAAAGAATAGGAACATTGAAACCAAAGCTTTGAATGCTTTTTGCCACGGCGGCAACTGCATGATCATTGATTCGGGGATTGTCTTCCCAAGGTTTGAGTTGGGAAATAGGAATTTCAATGATTTCCAGCATTTGAAAAACCTCCTTGGCTATTTTCCAGAAAATTCTCGCAGATCTTGGTTAGCGCGCTGCCAGGCCGAAGGCTGGCGTCGCCGCGCGACTTGAAAAAATGAATGGCCCGCTCGATCACGGCTTTTTCTTCCTCGCTCACGATCACCGAGAACACGCGGTCCTTCAGTATCTCCGCCATTTCGCGGTCGAGTTTCTCGCGGACTTCCCGGCTCTCCCGCAAGTCCACCAGCTCCATGGTCTGTTCGAGTTCCACCCGATCGAAAGGCAGCCGCGCCAGCATTTCCTCCAGGCCCAGGTCCAGGTTCAGTTCCCGCAACAGTCGCGCCAGCAATTCCGCGTCATCCTCCCCTTTCAAGCGGTTCAACTGGATGGTCTTGAGGCGCGCCTCCGACTCGCTCAATTCCACCACCACGGCCGGAACACTCTCCATCCCTAGTTCTCTCGCCGCCAGCCAACGGTGCTCGCCATCAATAATCTGATATTGTAGGGGGGCCGGACACTCTTGTCCGGCGACAACTTGCTCATGAATCGGCCTGACCACAACCGGCAAAATCATCCCGCCTTTCTTGATCTCGGCCGCGAGCTTCTTGGCCACCTCCGCGCTCATCCGGTTCGGGTTCCAGGGATTCGGTCGCAACGCGCCGGTCGCGATCCACCGGAATTCAATGCCGCATTCCTTTCCGCCCTTAGCGGGGTTCAATAATGGCTCCATAATATGTCACCTGACCTCCTTTTTTCTCGATCAGCTTGAACAGCTCGATCCGGAAGTTATGCCTTTTCGCGAGCTCGTCCCAGAACCCGCGGATCAGCCGCTCATAATTCCGGTAAATAATTCTTTCGTAGCCCGAAGCCCGCGCTCCCGCCTTCTCCGGGTCAAAGGAAGCAGGGCCTGCGAGGCCCCCGGCCAGATATAAATCAGGCGCGAACCCGCCGCCGCGGATTTGGGAGAGGATTCCGCCGTCGGTGGCGAAAACGAGGAGCGGCTTTTTCACTTGGAAGTGAGCGAAGAACCATTGGATTTGCAGGTTGGGCGAGCCGTAAGCGTCAAAGTCAACCAGGTCCAACCCGGAAAGCCCGGGCAGCTTTTCGCGCAGGAATTTCCGGTTGTCCATCTTCCAGGTCCGCGCCGCGGCGTGTCCGGCGAATCCCGCTTCGAGCCGCGAGAATTGTTGAGGATCTTTTTCGACCAGGTGCAGCTCGCGGAAGTCAAGATATATCCGGCGGGCGAGTTCCCCTTTGCCCGCGAACAGATCGAGGGCCGCGTTCTTTTCCACCGCGGCCAAGGCGAGCAGGCTTTTGCGGAGCAAAAGTTTCAGATAGAGGCGCGAATTGTCTTTGGGCATGTTGCTAAACATTCTCACTTGACCTATTCTCGCTCAAATATTAAACTATGAGCGCGGGTTTCCATGGTGAAAGATCCGGAAAAAACCAAATTGACCAAGACCGAACTCGAGCTGGAACATGAACGGGCTCAAAGCGAGTTGGAGGAGTCGCGCCGCGGGACCTTGAAGAAGGCATACCAGAAAGCCGCGGCGGGGTTGCGCGAGGAAGTCCTGGCCTTCATAACCGATAATCCCGGGCTCACGCTTGCGGAGGCTGCGGAAAAATTCGGCGTGCGCGAGCACACCATCCGGGCCTGGAAGGCGCACCGGACCATGGGCACCTATCGGGGCCGGCCGGCGCCGGCCGCGGGCGGGGAGGACGAGCCGTTGTTCAGCATGAACAAGAAGCAGCAGCGCAAACTCGGGTTCGTGCTCCGCCGCCGCCATACCGGCTTTATCCATTATTTCGACAAGACCCCGCCGGGCATCGTCTGCCCCCACTTCCATATCCTCGCGTTCGCCAACGGCTGCCCCTTCGAGTGCGATTACTGTTACCTTTACCTGACGCTCCGGCACTGGCCGGAGCCCACGGTCTTCTCGAACACCGCGCGCATGTATCAGGAGATCCGCGACTGGCTGTTCG
>CAIUDS010000728.1 GCA_903897985.1 uncultured delta proteobacterium | reverse complement strand
TTAAACCTTTCCTCCTTTGAACCTCCGCGTTTTGCCCGGCAAAACGCGGTGTCCCCCTCTATATAGGACAATCGTTACATCGCTTTTTCAGGCCAAAATCGGCTCTAAGTCCTTGAATTCATAATCAGACTTCAGACCTTAGACTTCAGACTTCAGAAACAGAAATGTCAGGCGCAGCCAAACAAAAAATGAAAAAATATTTTTTCCCCTTATTTTTCAATGCCTTATAAAACTGTTGCAAAAGCGCACTTTTGTTTGGCTGGGCCAAACAGCGAGGGGACAGGCACTTGTCCGGTAGATTATTCTGAAGCCTGTCAAAAGCACGATAGTAAGGAGATGCGCTTGGTCTCTAGGCCCATGGGTGCCTGTCCCTTGCCGAAACCCGAACTCCGAATCCCGAAAAAAAGTGGTGCCGGTCTCTGACCTTGCTTGGTTCTTCGTAGTCCCGCGTATTCCGCGGGACGAAGTAGAATGACCGCTTCTGTCATCAACTGGGGTTATAATAGCGAGCAATGGCCGCAAGAGAAAAAAACGAGGCCCAGTAAACTGGGCCTCTGCATGCTCCGTGGAGCAGCGCTTGCGGAACGAAACTCCTTACTGTGAAAAGAAGGGAATCGCCGCTTTGATACACTTGATTAAAATTATACATACTTTGAATTGCTTGTCAAGGGAAAAATGAAAAAAAGCGAAAAATGTTTGACATTATAAATAAAAGTGGTCTAGTATAAAAAGTGGTTAAATGGGCGAATAAAAGGAGGGTGGTAAAATGGCGGAAAAGGATCATTTTATTCTGGGGCTGGATTTAGGGTCGAATTCCATTGGCTGGGCCTTGCTTAAAGCGGTTCCTTCGGAAAAGGAAGGCCGACTCAAACCATTCGCAATTGAAAAAACCGGGGTCCGCATTTTTGAGGCGGGGGTGGACGGAGACATTGCCTCGGGCAAGGATCAATCAAGAGGGGTGGTTAGGCGGGATGCGCGACTTACTCGGCGTCGGCTGGACCGAACTTCAAGAAGATTAAGCCATTTATTTTATCTGCTAATGAGCGCAGGGCTTTTGCCCGAACATCCAGCCTATCAAACCAAACTGGGCAAAAAGAAAAGCTCTCGGCAAAGGAAAGAAGAGCGGCATTTAAAGGCCCAGGCCCGCCACGAAATAATCAACCGGCTTGACCAGGAGTTGATCAAGAAATGGCAGGGCAAAGAGCCAATGGCCTCCGAGGTCCTTCCTTATCTCCTCCGCGCCAAAGCCCTCGACCAAAAACTGGAACCCGATGAATTTGGCCGAGCCTTGTTCCATCTTGCGCAGCGCCGGGGCTTCTTAAGCAACCGCAAGGCCAATTCCAAGAAAGATGAAGACTTCGGAATAGTAAAAGCGGATATTGAGAAGTTAGCGGGAGAAATTGAAGGAGCAAATGTTCGAACCCTTGGTGAATATCTTTCAAAGCTCAATCCTGAGCAAATTCGCATTCGGGGTAGATGGACGGGTCGCGATATGTATTCGGCGGAGTTTGAGGAGATTTGGGGAAAACAAATAGAGTACTTTCCGCAAATGTTAAATCCGGAATTTAGGGAAAGAATTAAGAAGGCTATATTTCATCAAAGGCCATTAAAGCCGCCAATAATCGGAGTCTGCGAATATGAGAAGGGGAGAAAAAGAGCGCCAAAGGCGTGCCTTACGTTTCAGCGTTTTCGGACTTTGCAGCAACTACAAAACACCAAAGTCGTAACCACCGATGGTGAGATAAAGGAATTTACCGAGGAGCAAATGGCTTTGTTGTTAAAAGAGTTGGACATCAAAGAGGAACTGACATTTTCTCAAGTTAAGGCTTTGCTGAAGCCCCTGAAGGTTCTTAAATTCAATTTTGAAGGTCGTGGAGAAAAAGGGTTCCGTGGCAATCGGACTGCGGCCCAAATCATTGATGTTATTGGATTTGAGAAATGGATGGGTTTACCTGTTCAAGACCGGGAAGAAATTGTTCGGGATTTGATCAGCATTCAACATGAAAAGGGATTGGTTAAGCGAGGCAAGGAAAAATGGGGTCTGGACGATAAAACTGCCGAAAAATTCAGCGCAATCGAGCTTGAAGATGGCTATTGCGGGCTTTCTCGGATGGCCTTATCCAAGCTTCTCCCTTTGATGGAAAATGGAATGAAATATATGGAATCGGTTAAGAATGCCTATCCCGACCGCTTCAAAGGCGATGCGCGGGATTGCTTGCCCATGGTGCACGAGGAATTGCCCGAGCTTTCCAATCCGGTGGTCAAGCGGGTTCTTACCGAACTGCGCAAGGTGGTTAATGCGATTGTTAGAGAATATGGCAAGCCGGCGGAAATCAGGCTTGAGCTTGTTCGGGACACAAAAAGGACCAGGCAAAGCAGGGAAATCCACTCCAAGATGAATGAACAAAACCGGGCTGAAAGGGATAAGGCCAGAAATATACTGAAGGAGATTGGGATACAGAATCCCAGTCGCGATGATCTCGATAAATATTTATTGGCCGAAGAATGCGATTGGAAATGTCCTTATACCGGAAAGGGCATAAGTATGGCCAATCTCTTTGGCAAGAACCCTCAATTTCAAATTGAACACATTATACCCTTCAAGATTTGTCTCGATAATTCATTTATCAATAAAACATTATGCGCCAATGAAGAAAATGCTATCAAAGGCAAAAAATCTCCATGGCAAGCCTATGGCAGCGACCAAGAAAGGTGGAGTGATATTCTAAGGCGAGTAAAAGATTTCAAACCTCTATTGACCGTCTCAGTTAAGAGAAAGAATGGCAAAGGCTTCAAAAAGGTGAAATCCTCGTCTGCTCAAGCTAAGCTGGAGCGGTTCCAAATTGATAGTTTGGAGAAATTAAGCGATTTTGTTGATTCACAACTCATTGATACCGCTTATGCGGCAAGCAAGGGCAGGGATTATTTAGGGCTGCTTTATGGCGAGAAAGCTCTCGGTCGAGTCCAGACGACAAAAGGCGGTATTACATCATACTTGCGTGGGAAAGAAATCTGGGATCTAAACCGAATTCTTTCGGAGGGCGGCGACAAAGCAAGAACCGACCATCGCCACCATGCCATTGACGCCATCTGCATTGCCTTGACCGATCGAGCCATTGTGAACCAACTTAGTAAGGCTTCTGAAAATGCGCAGAAAGAAAAGCGTCATCGTTTCGGGAAAATGGATGAACCCTGGGGAAATTTTTATGAAAAAGTAAAAGAAGCCATTGACCAGACAATTGTGTCTCACCGGGTTTCCAAAAAGGTGAATGGACCTTTGCATGCTGACCATATTTATAGCCCACAAAAAGTGGATGAGAGAGGAAATACCTATAGTCACATTCGCAAACCCATTGCCGCTCTGACCAACAAGGAATTGGAGAATATCGTTGATCCTGTAATCAAGAAGCTGGTTATCGAAAAACTTAAATCCCTTGGGGGTGACATCAAGAAATTTGAGAATATAGAAAATCATCCTTTTATGGAAACCAAGGATGGTCGAAAAATCCCCATCAATAAAGTGCGGATAAAAAAGCCGAATACAACCATCCCGATTGGAAAACCAGTCACCCTGCCGGATGGAACGCAAAAATTTACTCGCAATTTGGAAACAAGCTCAAATCACCACATAGAAATATTTGAAGCAAAAGACAAAAAGGGGAATCCATATTGGGATGCGGATGTTGTAACAACCTTTGAAGCGATGCGCAGGCTGAGAACCAAGGGTAAAGAACCAATCGTAAAACGGAACCACGGAGAAGGAACAAAATTTATTTTTTCTCTTGCCAGGAACGAAAGCGTTCTGATGAAGGATGATAAAGGCATTCAGCAATTATGGATAGTTCAAAAAATTGGGCAAAATCAGCAAATGTTTTTTGTCAAAAACACTGATGCTAGGCCTGTGTCGGAAATTCCCAAAGAAGGTAGGTCTCGGTATCCCGAAAGTCTTAGAGTTTCAGAGGCAAAAAAGGTATTGATTGATCCAATGGGAAATATTCGCTGGGCCAATGACTGATCCTTCTTCGCGAAAAGCATCAGCGCAACTTTTGGGCTCATTGAGTATCCTTCAGGAACTGGTAATTATGGAAAAAAGATAGGGGCTACGAAGGATGGACCGGATTCTGGACTTTTCGGAGGAGGCGGCATTTTTGAGCAGCCGGATTGGGTTGTTGGTGATCGAGCGCAAGGATAAGCCGGAGATCACCATGCCCTTCAGCGATATTGCCGTAATCATCTCTTCACACCCCCAGGTTCATTATACCAACGCGGCCCTGGCCGGATTGATGGAAGCGTGTGGCGCGTTCATTGTGTGCAACAACAAATACCTCCCGGTCGGGATGCTTCTTCCTATTGTGGGTCATTCCACCCAAGGCGAACGGTTCCTCAAGCAGACGCAAGCCTCCCAGCCCACCTGCAAGCAAATCTGGAAGCAGATCGTGAGCGAAAAGATCAAGAACCAGGGCAAACTGCTGCAAGAGCTTTATGGCAAGGATGAAGGTTTGCTGGCCATGTCTAAAGATGTTAAATCCGGCGACACGGAGAACCTGGAAGGGTGGGCCAGCCGGAAGTATTGGCCCAAGATTTTTGGGGATGCGGAATTTTTGCGGGACCGCGAAGCCGAGGACCAGAATAAATTTCTTAACTATGGTTACACCGTCTTGAGAGCGATTACTGCGAGAGCAGTTTGCGGGGCCGGGCTGCATCCCTCTCTCGGGGTTCACCATCACAACCGCTACGATTCCTATTGCCTGGCCGACGACCTGATGGAACCGTTCCGGCCGATTGTTGATCGGGCGGTCGTGAATCTGGTAAAGGGAAAAGGGGCGGCTGCGCCGCTGGAGAAAGAAGCCAAAGCCGTCATTATTGGGGCCTTGACCGGCAGGTTCATTCTGGAAGGGGAGGAAAGGACCCTTTTCGACATCATCAGCCGGACCGCGTCTTCCCTCGCCCAAATTTTTGAAGGGCAAACCAATGAATTGGTTTTGCCGGAAATATGATGGAACCGCAGATGGACGCAGATGAACGCAGATAAGAAAGGGGGGGTAAAAAATGTTGACTGATTCGGAAAAAGCCGATTTGAACAGCATCACCGATAAAATTATCGGTTGCGCCTATACCGTCAGCAATAAGCTGGGAAACGGCTTTTTGGAGAAGGTTTATGAAAATGCCTTGGCCTACGAAATCGGCAGGGCAGGGCTGCAGGTTGAACATCAATACGGCATCCAGGTCAAGTATGATGGAGTTCTCGTGGGCGATTACATTGCCGACTTGCTGGTTGAGCAAAAGGTGATTGTGGAAATCAAGGCCGTCAAAGCCCTGGACGATATCCATCTGGCCCAATGCCTCAATTATTTGAAAGCAACCGGCTTGCCCATCTGCCTGCTCATAAATTTCGGCAAACCGAAAGTGGAGATAAAGAGGATTGTCAATAATTTTTGAGGGAACCGCAGATAAACGCAGATGGACGCAGATATTTTCAAGAGAAAAAAAAGAAAAGTATTAAATTATATTATCCGCGTTCATCTGCGTTTATCTGCGGTTAAAATCTCTTGCGGTTAAATTCCCATGCCAGAAACCAACCTCAACCTATCGGAGTATCGTGCCATGTGGTTATTCGTATTATTCGACCTACCGGTGGACACCAAAGAAGCCCGCAAGGAATATGCCCAGTTCCGCAAATCCATCCTCAAACAGGGCTTCACCATGCTCCAGTTTTCGGTCTATGCCCGCTACTTCGCTTCCGAGGAAAAGTCGGACATCCAGCGGCATAAGGTCTCGGGGATCATCCCGCCCGAGGGACGGGTCAGACTGCTCTCGGTTACCGACCGCCAGTTCGGAAAGATGGATGTCTTCTTCGGAAAAAACCGCGTGCCGACCGAAGATCCGCCCATGCAAATGTCATTTTTCTAGGCGCAAAAACCAAAAAAAAGCCCCGAAATTCAATGATTTCGGGGCGCAAGAGTGTATCAAAGCGCCGATTCCCGTCAAGCCACAGCGAAGACTGCGTGCACCCTCGCATATTTCGTAAGAAAAGGAGCGTGTTGCGAGTCAAGGCTGTAATCGGGCTTGCGAGCAACACGCTAAAAATTGAGCAGACAAAATGGTCAGTCCGGGTTCCGGGTGCGGAAGAACTCCGCCACCAGATCAAATGCCGGTTTTTTATTGCCGATTTTGAGGAAGGGCTTTCCGCCGGAAAGCCCGTACCCTTTGGCTTGCCTCTATTTTTCTGAGGATGAATCAGGGTTCCAGCTCTGGAAGAATTCGGAGACGAGATCGAAGGCGGGCTTTTTTTGGCGGTCATAGGTAAGCAGGCCTTTGGTGTTCATGAGGGGGACTGCGCTTTTGGGGCGCTTGTCGTCGCGGTGGTCCGCAAGCACCCAGGGGATGACGCCTTTGATGAAGGCTTTGCCTTTGACAATTTTTAATTGTTCCTGATAGAACCTGGTTTGGCCTTCGAGTGTAAAATCGCGGGATTGGCCATAGCCGATGGGATAGAGCTTGCCCGGTTTGGCGCCGGGAACGCCCTCGGCGCCCAATTCGGAAATGATGATGGGCTTGTCCGGCCATTTTTTATGGAGCGAATCGAGGAACGGCCCGAGTTGGCTGAATTCGCCGTAATACCATCCGAAGTATTCGTTCACGCTGATCAGGTCCCCGATGCCCGCGGTCATTTCCAGCCAGGGCGTCACCTTGCGCGGGACGGTGACGATGGCCATGGTCACGGGCCGGTCGTTGTCAAAGCGCTTGGCCAGGTCATAGAGTCGGCGGTGCAGGACGCGGATGGAGGGGAAAAAGGTGAAACTCTCGTCGCCGAGCGAATAGATCGCCAGCGCGGGGTGATTGCGGTCGCGCTCGATGGTTTCCATCAACTCGCGGGAGGCGTTGAGAAACAGCGGCTCATGCTCGGCCGCGCGGATGCCCTTATATTCCCATCCGACCTGGTGCAGCGAGATCTCCTCCATGACCAGGATGCCTTCGCGGTCGCAGGCGTCGAGGAAACGCGGATCATTCGGGTAATGAGAAGTGCGGACCAGGTTGGCATGCAACTCGCGCAGCAGTTTGAGGTCTTCGGCGATCCGCGCATCGGTCTGGACCCGACCGGTTTGCGGGTCGTCCTCATGACGGTTCACGCCCTTGATATAAAAAGGCCGGCCGTTCAAATAAAGCGCCGAGCCTTTGACCTCGAATTTGCGGAACCCGATTTCAACCGATTGATCTTCCCGGTCATCCGGATAGATCACCCGGACTTGCAGACGATAGCGGTTCCCGGGCGCATCCGGCGACCAAGGCTGGATGTTCTCGATTTCGCGGTCCAGCTTGAACGCCCAGACTTCTTGGGCATAGATCAGGGGCTCCTCGTAGAGCAAATTGGCAACTGGATTTCCCGCAAGGTCATAAAGGGAAACCGTGACAATCGGTCTCAGGTCTCGATCGAAGTGGTTATAGACCCCGCCCTGCAAAGTAAGCGCTCCCCGATGGTCGGTGAACGCCGCCAACTTGCAGACCGTTATCATCGGCCCGCTCTCGATCATGGCCAGGCGATGAATGCCGCCATACGGCCACCAGCCCAGCGGCCCGCGCTCATGCACAATGGGCGGGAGCGTGTCCCAGCTTCTCCGGTTGTCCACCTTGATCGCCAGCAGGTTTTCCCCGCCGTAATTCAGCAACCCGGAAACCTCCAGGTTCCAGCGCGTGAAGCCGCCCGAGTGCGAGCCCGCGAATTTTCCGTTCAGATAAACATCGCCCTGGAAGGAAACGCCGTCCAGGATGAGCCGGTTGAAGCGGCCGGAAAAATCCCGCGGGGCGGTGAACCTTTTCCGATACCAGCCCGCGCCCACATAATTGAGCCATTCCGGTTTTTGAACATTCCAGCTACCCGGAACCGGATGATCAAACCATTCCCGGTCGTCAAAAGTCGGATCGAACCATTTTTCCGCCACGCCCTGATCCTTGGGGTCGGGCTGGAACTTCCAGGTTCCGGCCAGGTCCAGTTGCTTATGGTCCGTGATCGGAAACCGCGTGAAATAGGGAATGCCATATTCCCAAAGGATGGGCACGCCGTCCACTTCCTTGACCCCGAGCTTTGGGTCGCTCGGCTTGAAACAGCCGGCCAGGATCAAGGCCGACATCGCGCAAAAATATATTGCCGCCCGGGGTTTCATTGCATTGTCCGTGGAATACTTTTAATATCTTTCCGGCGAAATGTAAAGCGCGTTTGCAACATCTCAGCGATTGGTTAAAGTGGGGCCGGATTGCGGACGCGCGCTTAAGCAAAATAAACGAGGTGAGCATGGCAAGGTTTGATTTGAACGGAAAAACGGTGGTGATCACCGGTGCCAGCGGGGGCATCGGAGCGGAAACCGCGCTGGCCTTTGCTCGGCGCGGGGCCAAGCTGGCGCTGAGCGGCCGGAACCGGGAATTATTGCGGCAGACCCGGGAGCGGGTCCAGGCGGCCGGCGCCGAGGCTTGGGTAGTTCCGGCCGATGTGACCAAACCCGAAGAGGTCAAAGACCTGGTGGCCAAGGCCACCGAGCTGACCGGCCGTTTGGATGTCATGGTTTTGGGCGCGGGCATTGGCGCGGTGGGCGAGGCGAGCCGGATGCCGGCGGAGGATTTCCGGAAACTGATGGAGGTCAACTTTTGGGGCGTGCTGCACGGGTTCTACGCGGCCCTGCCGCATTTTATCAAGCAGGGCTTTGGACAGTTCATCATCATCAACTCGCTCTCGGGCAAGATCGCCATGCCCATGTCCTCCAACTATTGCGCCAGCAAGTTCGCCCTGCGTGGTTTTGCCGAGGCCGCGCAGATCGAACTGAAGGGCAAAAACATAGACCTGATCAGCGTCTATCCCAGCTTTGTGGACACGCCCTTCCAGAACCGGGTGATGACGCAGGACTACACAGTCCCCAAGGGCCTGAGCAAAAGCTGGTTCGGCGACCGGCCGGAAAAAATCGCCGGGCTCATCGTGAACGCCAGCGCGCATCGCAAGCCCGAGGTCATCTGCACCCTCTACGGAAATTTCGGGGCGCGGTTTTTGCCCATGTCCGACATTCTATCCTGGCTCTTTGAGCAACAGGCCTATACCTTCGCTCGTCGGATCCTGCGGCCCAAGCGGGCCACGGAAAGGAGCGGCACATGAGCCGGTTTGATTTGAACGGCAAAACGGTGGTTATCACCGGGGCCTCCAGCGGGATCGGCCGGGCGGTGGCGATGGAATTCGCGAAACGCGGGGCCAAGGTGATCCTGAGCGCGCGCAGCGTCAAGCCGATGGAAGAGGTCGCGGCGAAGGTGAAAGGGCAGGGCGGCGAGGCTTGGGTTGTTCCTGCGGATGTGACCAAGGAAGCGGACATGAAGATGCTGGTCGAAAAGGCGGCGGAACTGACAGGTCAGTTGGATGTGATGTTCTGCGGGTCCGGGTATGGATTGGTCGGCCGGGTCGAGAATATCTGCCTGGACCTCTGGCGCCAGCAGTTCGAGGTAAACTTCTGGGGCGTGCTCAACTGCTTCTACGCGGCCTTGCCCGTTTTTCAAAAACAGAAATCAGGCCAATACCTGATAATGAATTCCGGTTCGGGCAGGTTCGGGATTGCGTTCTGGTCCGCCTATGCCGCGAGCAAGTTCGGGCTCTGGGGTTTTGCGGACAGCGCCCGGGCCGAGTTGAAGCGGGACAACATTGATGTCATCTCGTTTTATCCCGGCTTTGTCAAAACCAATTTCCACGCGAGTCTGGTCAGCCCGGACTGCAAATTTCCCGGCGACATGGCCGCGACCCACGGCGGGCAGGAACCGGAATATGTCGCCCGCTGCATTGTCAACGCCAGCGAGAAACGGAAGGGCCAGGTGATCTTCCAGGCCGGCACCAATTTCGCCGCGCGCTTCATGCCCATCTCCTTCGCCTTCGCCCAGATGGCCCGCAAACAGGCCATGAAAATGTTTATCTCCATGATGCAGCCCAAGAGTTGATGAACTGAAATAGAATTTTGAATTCTCAGGTCAACTGCTCATCTTCGGAGACCGCTAGTGATTCCTCTCCATTAGCGCTCCTTGCTGTGACAATTTTAACCGAAGCACACTTAATGTCTGATCTGTTTGCGACCTGGATAAGAGCACTTTTGTGGCAGTTATAACAGCGTAAAGCTTCGCTATGATTGTAGATTTCTTCTTGATTTTTCTTATAGATTCCGCCGTACGGATTTCCAAAATATACGGCTGTTATTTTTCCGATTTCGCAGTCTTCATGGCCGGATGTCCCTAAAAACCGATATTCATGCTCGTGTTCCCAAGCGCGCAGCTTGCGGGCTAATAATTCCTTAGCTTTTGCATCATCCGATCCTTGTGCAAGATCGGCAACATCACTTATTTTGTCCAGATATTTTATTTCCTTCACGGCATTTTCGTCAACATTGATTTCAATGGCGATGCCTTTGAAGCCATTGGCGTAATATCCCCACATTGTCGGATTCTTAAAGCCCTCTTGACCGCTGAACGAGCAAATGATATTTGGTTTTCGACCTAAAAATAGATAAGATATTATTCTCGAGTCTTTCCTTGTCCGAAGAATCGGGGATTTCAAATACCCCCTCCATCGGGTCATTAAGTTTGAAAAAAACTTCACAATGAAATTTGCCTTGTTCTAATATGTTCTTGGCGCGATCAAAAGCGGTTTCATCGCCAAGAGATCTAAATTTATAAAGTTTGATTTTGCAGCTCATGACTCCCTCCTGAATTTTCGGTGTGAAAACGACTCCTTCAACTCGTCTGATGCGGCGAGCTTGGTTTGGTGGATGGATTCCCGGCACCGGATTCCATCCTTCACTTCCATCATCCCTTTTCCGTTGTGACAGGGTTTCGTTGATACAAGAGCACACCAACGCGGCGGATGTGGTCGAGGAGACCGGGGTGCTTGAGTTCGGCGAAGAGGGATAGGTCAATGGTGTAGGGGAGGAGCAGGTCATCGAGTTCGGAAGCGATGTCGGCGCGGAGGTCCGGGTTGAGTTCTTTGCCGCAAAGCGTGAGGTCAATATCAGAGCCGGTCTTGAAGCTGCCCTTGGCGCGGGAGCCATAGAGGATGGCTTTTTCCACCTGCGGGAAGCGGGCGAGCGCCGCGCGTATTTTGGCGACGGCGCTATCGGGCAGTCCGTATTCCATCAGTCGGGGTTTCCCTGGTTATAGAAGGCGGAGAATTTATCCTTCATGCTCTTGCAGGCCGGATAGAATTTTCTCAGGATGTCATTGGCCACGGCGTCCGCCACTCCGGAGTCGTAGGTATGCGAGGTTTGATTGCGCGTCTCGATCATTTTCATCCAGGCTTCGCCGTCCTCGATCAGGCCGTTCTTGAAGGCCTCGCGGGTGGCGTCTTTTGATCCGACCAGGCCGGAAATGCCCTTGTTTTCGAGATAATCCTTGAGCACATTCCAGGCCAGCTCATGGGTGAATTCGAAGCTCTGGATCAAGCCCTGTTGTTCGAGTTTGGTCAATGGCCGCTGGCCGGCCAAACTCGCGGCCTCCTCAAGGGTCTGAAAGGCCTTGAGGAAGTTTTGAAACCGCTGCTTCCATCGAATATCCTGCATCGTTTTCAATTTTACTCCCACGCCAAGCAAAGTCAATTTCAATTTTGCAGGCCTTATTCTGGGGCAGGGGCGGGTTTGCGTTTGGCGGGCGTGGCGCTGATCCTCCTTCGCTCCGGATACGGAGCTATGGCGGATGAGGCAGGAGATATTCACGCGCGCTAATCTGCGGGTGCTTCGGCAGTTTTGCGTTTTGCCGGGGTGGCGGAAAGAAACAGCGCGGGGAGGAGGCCGCCGGAGATGACGATGAGGGCGGCGATGGCGAAGACATCGTCATAGGCGCGGACCGCGGCGGCCTTGTTCACGGCCAGCAATACCGCGGCCTGGGTGGTTTCCGGGCTGGAGGCCATTCCGGTGGCCGAGCTGAACAGCGAGCCGGCATAGGCGAGTCCGGGAGCGGCGCCGAGGAGTTCGGCGTGCATGATGGTCCGGCGGGCGAGCAGGGGTGGAGAGGAGTGCGATGCCGAACGACCCGCCGGCCTGCTGGCCGACATTGAGCAGTCCGGAAGCGATCCCGGCCTGGCGCGGGTGGACCGCGTTCAGGGCCGCGGTTGCGACCGGGGTGAGCATGAAGGCGATGCCGGCCCCGCGGAAGATTTGCGGGTAGATGATGGCCCAGCGGGACGAGTCCACATCCAGGGTGCTGTAAAAATACAAGGACGCCGAGGCGCAAATCACGCCGATGGCCGCGGGCCAGCGCGCGCCGTAGGAATCGGTGAGCCTGCCGGCGATGGGCATGAAGAAGGCGACCGAGATGGCGCCCGGGATCATGATGATGCCGTTCTGGATGGTGGAAAGCCCCATCAGCCTTTGCAGGAACACCGGGAGCAGGAACACCGCTCCGAACAAGGCGGTGGAGCGGGCCACCGCCAGGACCAGGCCGGCCGTAAAGTCGGGGATCTTGAACATACTGAGCGGGATTACCGGGTGCGGCGTGCTGGTCTCGATCACGATGAAGAGAACAAAGGCGACCGCGGCCATCACGAAATAGGTCAGGATGAGGGTTGAAGTCCAGCCGTGGTCCTGCCCGCGGTCCAGCCCGAGCAGGAGGCAAACGAGGAACACCCCGAGCGCGCTGAAGCCCATCCAGTCGAATGCGGGCGGCTTGAATTTGTGCTCTTGTTTGGAAAAGACCCCGGCGCCGATGATGATCAGGATGAGTCCGACCGGGATGTTGATGGTAAAGATCGAGCGCCACTCGAAATATTCGGTGAGATAGGCGCCGGCGGTGGGGCCGATGGTGGGAGCGACCATGGCGCCGATCCCCCAGATGCCGATGGCCCGTCCGCGCTCATGCGGCTCGAACACCTGGGTGATCATGGCCATGCCCGCGGGCTGCATCATGCCGCCGCCCAGGGCCTGAAGCACACGGAAGGTGATCAGCGAATCTATGTTCCAGGCCAGCCCGCAAAGGAGTGACCCGAAGGTGAAAAGCCCGAGCGCGGCCAGGTATAGTTTCCCGTACCCGAACCGGTTCCCGAGCCAGCCGGTGAGCGGCATCACCACCGCGGCCGCGAGCATGAACGCGGTCAGGACCCATTGGACTTGGGAGAGGTTGACCTCCAGCGAGGTCATGATGTGAGGAAGCGCGATATTGACGATGCTCGAATCGAGGATGGCCATGAAGGTCCCGGTCATTACCACCGCCAGAACTTCCCAGCGGTTCCAGGAAGGCTTGGGATGGGCGGAGGACTGGGACAGGGGATTCGCCATCGAAAGTCTATTTGGTTTGCGCGAGCTTCGGTTTCGCCACGCTCTTCCCGCCGCTCACCCGCACCCGGACCTCGACATTCAGGCCGGGGTAAAGCGGAGGCAAATCCTGGTCGGAGAAAAGCACCCGCACCGGCACGCGCTGGGTGACCTTGATGAAATTGCCGCTGCTGGCCCCGGAGGGGAGCAAAGAGAAACGGGAGATGGACGCGCCCTCGATATTGTCAACATATCCGTTGAAGGAGCGGCCCTTGTAAGCGTCAACCTTGATGAAGGCCTTGCCGCCCGGCTTGATCCCGGAGATATCGCCTTCCTCGAAATTCGCCTCCACCCACGGCAGCGAGAGCACGCTGATGCTGAACAAGCGCTGGCCCGGCGTGACCACCTGGCCCGGGTCAACATGGCGCCGCGAAATCTGGCCGTCGAATTTAGCCGCCACGGTAATCTCGTCAAAATTATCTTGGGCCAGGTCCAGCCGGGCCTGGGCCAGGGCGAGGTTGGCTTTGGCCGTCTCGACCTGGTTCTGCAGCATGGCGATGTCGAGCAACCGGGGCGGCAGGTTCACGGTGGAACCGAGTTGGGGGTTGGGGGAAGTCAGAAGATTCAGGCGCTGTTGCGAAGCCTGCAAGCCGCTCGCGGCCACTTCATAGTTGGTGCGCGCCTGGTCAAGCTGATCCTTGGTCGCCACTCCCGGCAAATTCTCCAGATGATTTTTTTCCTTGAGCAGCAAAGCCGCCTTGGTCGAGGCCGCCTGCCGATCCGCGCTCGCGATTGCGATTTCCTTGGGCAAACTCGAACGCGCTTTCTGGAGATTCAAAATCGCAGACTGGAGCTGGGCCTGGGCCGCGGCCATCCCGGCTTCGGCTTCCTCCTTCTGCGCCCGGTAGGGCATGTCGTCCAGCCGCGCCAGCACCTGGCCCTTCTTCACCATCTGGCCTTCCCAGACCAAAATCTCTTCCACCCGGCCGCCCACGCGGCTCGAGCAGGGGACCACCAGCGATTGGGTCTGCGCGTCGTCCGTATAGACCGTGCCCCGGACCACCGCCAGCCAATAGATGCCGTAGGCGATCCCAATCAAAACCAGGATGGCCAGGATGCCGGTGATCCGTTTGCGCGCCGTGTTATTTTTCGGTTCCGTTTGCGCTTGCTCAGTCATTTTTTACTGCTCTGATTCAACAACTTCTCTATAGTTTATTCAAATTTGCCGGAATATCAAAGTCCGCGGCAATTTGCTTTGACAACCGCATTTTCTAAATCTAAGCTACCAGCCGTTTCGCGGCCGAGGTTTCGGGTTCAAAGGATATTGGCTTGGCAAGGAGTGGCCCGGTTATGAAAAGAGGAGTTCTGTGGCTGGTTCTGCTTTCCGCGCTGATTCCCCATTTGGGCTTCGCGCAGACCGAGCAAAAATTAAATATTTACGGCTATATGCTTTTCCAATTCGAGCAATACCTGAACCCGGGCGGCAGATATTCAATCATTCCAAACCCGGACGACCCCGCTGATTTTGTCCGCGACGACAAGACCGGGTTCAACGCTTTCCGAATCACCCGCACATATCTCTATTTTAAATACCAGCCGAATGACAATCTGAAAACCCAGGTGACCATAGACAGCTTGCAGGACGCGGATGGCCTTTATCGCTTTTCGTTGCGTTATGCGTTCATGGAATACAAGTTCGCGCCGGAGTTCAAAATCCGGATGGGCCTTCAATACAATCCCTGGAACAGCTATATCCACGAGCAGGTCTGGACCTATTACATGATCGAGCGCGGGGCGTTTTGCTATTGGAGTTTTTTCCCGATCTCGGACTTCGGGTTCAGTATGCTGGGCTCGACCCTCGACGACCATCTCCAGTATCAGGCCGCGATCTTTAACGGAGAGGGCCTGAAAGGGATCGAGCTGGACCGGTTCAAGGAATATATGGGCATGGTCACGCTCTATCTTGGCGATAAAGGCGGGACCAACGGCTCGGTGGCGGCGGCCTATTCGACGCACAAGACCGACCAAAGCGAAGGCATGGATTTGCGCGATGATGTGCTGGCCCTGGGCGGCATGCTCAATGCCGGGAAGGTGAAACTGGGCGGCGAATATTTTCTGGCGTGGAAAGGCATGCCCGAAGCATCGTTTCCGTTTGTGGACCCGGGAAAATATCCGGTTGGAGCAGTGGATGCGCTCAAAATCATTGAAGGCCCGGAAGCGGTGCTGACCTCCGACCGGACCATCCAATATGGCGGCTGGGCCGGATACCTGGTGGTAACCTTGAATGATAAATTCGATCTGATCGGCCGCTACGATTTCTACGACCCCAATCAGGACCCCAAATTCAATCACGATTCCACGGACATGTGGATGGCCGGCATCGTTTACAAAATATCCTCCTCCGTTCAGGCCAGCCTCGACTATCGCCAACTTGATTTCCAACAACCCAACCTCGACTCCGACTCCGACCGCGAACTCGTCCCCATCCAGATCATGTATGTGCATTGGCGCTTCAATTTTTAGGACCGATTCATCCACAGATTACGCAGCCTGTCCTCCGAAGCTCGCTACGGCGAGCGAAGGAGGAATGAACACAGATTTTGCTTTTACCGCAAAGGCGCAAAGAACGCAGAGAATACAATTCTTTCTTTCTTCCACGCCATTGACCGCTTCTGTCATCAACCTGTGCTAAAATCAAGTTGACTTTTAATAATGGATGGCAATAGAATTTGAGCAAGATAAAATCATGAGAGACGATAAACTGCTGGATCTACTGAAAAGCCGGAATGCAGCGGCCATTAAAAGCCAACTCAACGAGTTGCCGGAAAAGGAAAAGGGCCGGGCGTTTGAATTATTCCTGGCCGAACTTTATCACGGCAACGGCTGGCTGGTGGAAACCAAGGGAGGCCGCGGCGACCAAGGCGCGGACATCCTGTTGTATCATCCCAAGACCCCGACCAAAGCCAGCTACATCATCCAGGCCAAGAACCACTCCAAGCCCCTGACCTTTGACCAGACCAAAATCGAACTGATTAAGTTCGAGGAGCAATCAGCCAAGCAATACGACTGCCAGCAATTCCGGCTCGTGGCCTTGAATGGATTCGTCAAAGAAGCTCAAAAACTAAGCCGGTTCAACCTGTCGTTAAAAGACGGGGGCCATCTAGATGGCCTGATCGCAAAATACGACCCCGAAAAATTAACCGAACCGCAAATTGACCTTTATGCGCATAACGAAACCACCTACCAGCGAGTGAACGAACTCCGGATGGACAGCAGGCAGGTGGCCGTGGTCCAGGCCACCGGCACCGGAAAAAGCTACCTGATCGCCAAAGTCATGGCGGATTTTCTGGCGGACAAGAAACTCGTAATGGCTCCTCAAAAATATATTCTCCAACAGCAGCAGCGCAGAGTCCCCTGGGCAAACCAGTCAACCAAATTCATGACCTATGCCAAAGGAATCCATCTCACAAAAACAGAAATCAAAAAGCTCGCGCCCAAATTGATCGTGCTGGACGAGTTCCACCGTTGCGGCGCGGAAGAATGGGGCAAAGGCGTGGATCGCATCCTAAAGGCACATAGCAAGGCCTTTGTGTTCGGAACCACGGCAACACCTATCCGCTGGCTGGATGAAAGCCGGGATATGAGCGATGAACTTTTCGGCGGAACGGTTGCCGAGGATTTATCACTGGCCCAGGCCATCATCAGGAGAATCCTCCCGGCCCCAAACTATGTGGCCGCGCTCTATACCCTTGATGAAGAAATCAAGGATTTGCAGGAAAAGCTTGAAGACAGCAGCAAACCGGCAGCCGAGAAGAAGCAGATCGAGGCCCAGATCAGGCAATCAAAGATTGCCTGGGAAAAAACCAAGGGCATCCCGGAAATTCTCAAAAAGCACCTTAACCCCAGGATCAACAAGTTCATCATCTTCTGCAAAGACAAAGAGCACCTGGACCAGATGGAATGGGTGGTGGAATCCTGGTTTCAAAAAGCCGGCATTTTCAAAAAACGCCAAAAATACCGCCTGCTCTCCGGGGATCAGGCCAACGACCAGAACCTTCAGGAGTTCCGGGATGCCAAGGCCAAAGATACCGCCCATCTCATGTTTGCCATTGATATGCTCAACGAGGGCATTCACATCCCGGATGTGGGCGCGGTCATCCTGCTTAGGCCAACCGAAAGCCCCATTGTTTTCTTCCAGCAAATCGGCCGCTGCATCCAGGTAGGAGTGGACCAGACCCCGATCATATTTGATTTCGTCAACAACTTCCAGAATATTCGCGCCAACGATTTTTTAAGGGACTTGCAGGAGGCCAGGGAACAGGAAGCCAGGGCAAGAAAAGAACTGGGCTTGGAAGAGTATGCGCCATGCTTCCATATCACTGACGAGACCAAGGAAATCCGCGAACTTTTTGATCGAATCTCCGAACGACTCCAACCCTGGGAAGTCATGTTCCAGCAACTTGTTGTTTACAAGCAAAAGTATGGCCATTGTAATGTGCCGGCCATGTGCAAAGAAAATAGACGGTTTGGCACATGGGTCACTTGGCAAAGAGTCAACAAAGACCGCATATCACCTGAAAAAGTATTGAAGCTTGATTCGATTGGTTTTGACTGGGATCCTCACGAAAACCTATGGGACAAGATGTTTAAGCAGCTACTAGATTTCAAGGCAGAGCACGGACATTGTAATGTGCCTGACAAATGGAAGGGAAATAAGCAGTTGGGGTCATGGGTAGGCACGCAGAGAACTAGAAAGCGTGGCATGTCACCTGAAAAGATAGCCAAGCTTGATTCTATTGGATTTGATTGGGATCCCCATGAAAACGCATGGAACCAAATGTTTGAACAGATAGAAGCTTTCAATAAAAAGCACGGCCATTGCAATGTTTCACAAAAATGGGGTAAAAATAAGCAGCTGGGTAAATGGGTTTGCGTACAGAGAAGAACCAAGGATAACCTCTCACCTGAAAGGCGATATAAGCTAGATTTCATAGGATTTGACTGGGATCCTCTTGAAACTATTTGGAATCATATGTTTGAACAGTTGGTAGCTTTTAAGAAGAAGCATGGCTATTGCAATGTTCCACGAGGATGGGAAAATAGGCAGCTGGCGCAATGGGTTGTTACGCAGAGAAATACTAAGGATGGCCAATCACCTAAAAGACTTGGCAAGCTGAATTCCATTCGATTTGATTGGGATCCCGAGGAATCAAAATGGAACCAGATGTTTGAACAATTGAAGACTTTCAATAAAAAGCATGGCCATTGTAATGTACCTCGGGGAAGTAAAGAAAATAAACAATTAAGCACATGGGTTAATAATCAAAGATTCAAAAAAAACCGCCTACCAAATGCAAAAATTGCCAAGCTCAATGAAATTGGGTTTGACTGGGATCCTCTTGAAACTATATGGAATCAGATGTTTGAAAAGTTGGCAGCCTTTGAGAAAGAAAATGGCCATTGCAATGTGCCTCGTGGATGGGAAAGCAAGAAGGAATTAGGAACCTGGGTGGTCACCCAAAGGGTGAAAAAGGATCGTCTGCCGCCAGAAAAGCGAGCTAAGCTTGATTCAATCGGATTTGATTGGGATCCCATTGAAACAAGATGGAACCAGATGTTTCAAGGATTGAAAGGTTTCAAGAAAAAGTATGGCCATTGTAATGTGCCCGCTAGATGGAAAGAAAATAAGAAATTTGGGCATTGGGTTTCAAATCTAAGAATCCATAAGGATCGTCTATCCCCTGAAAAGATAGCCAATCTCAATTCCATCGGTTTTGAGTGGAGCAGGGCAAGAAACAAGTAAGTGAAAGGGAGACATTATGGAGAGAAGACAAACATATTCTACACGGCCATTTGATAAACAGGCAGTGAAATCAAAGATTCAAAAACGCATGGTAGCAGTTTGCGATATTCTCGGCTTTTCTAAAACAGTATTTGAAACCCCTCTTGAACTAGTTGTTAATGGACCTCTTAATAAATTTTATAATGCTTTACTCTTTGCTATTGAACAAAAGCTACCATCAAACGGAAATCTTGCCTTGGCCAATCTACAGTCACAAAATCGAGTTGGCGTTCAATGGTTTTCTGATACTGTTTTGATATACAGCATTGATGACTCCCAAAAGTCACTCCAAGAATTACTGCAAACCATTTCATGGCTATTATTCATAACCGTATTTAACCGTCACATTAGAATCAGAGTAGGAATATCATATGGTGATGTATATATAGATAACGAAAATAAGATTTATGTAGGTCCTGCTATTGTAGAAGCATACAAAATGGAGCAAGCCCAGGAATGGTCTGGGGGTGCCCTGACAAAGTCCGCAGAGCAAGTAATTCCGCCTATGATTCCACCTTGCAGTGCAGATGAATTTAAATGGCCAGTTATTCCTTATAATGTGCCAATAAAAGAAGATGCAAAGCGGGTTAATGAACTTAACGATTTTGCAAATAAAACCCTTGCAATAAATTGGACTCTTGGTATTCACCCAGCTAATGATAATTATTTCATGTGGTCTAAAGATAAAGAATATCCAACGGCTGAGGAGGCAAATCTTTATCCAGATATTGAAAAGAAACGAATAAATATAAAAAGGTTTCATGATGAAATTTGCCGACAATGCGGAGGCACGAAAAGAAAAGACTGAACTCCAGGGGTCAGGCCCAGCCCTTAGACCTTCTCGCCCCCATTTGCCGGCTGGTTCGGAAAAGTTCTTATGGCAGATGACCTGATCCTGCAGGCAGATAGGATTACAGATTACACATTACAAATTACAGATAAAATTCTCTGAGCTTTTCCTCCTTCGCTCGGCTTATGGAGCTATGGAGGACAAGCCGCGTCTGCGGTAAGATCCGCGTTCCCGAATTCCGTCGTGTCCGGGACACGCGTGTCCGTGTCGTCGTGTTTAAGAAATCCCCCTCTCCCTG
Organism: uncultured delta proteobacterium; assembly: GCA_903897985.1. Classification (GTDB taxonomy): domain Bacteria; phylum RBG-13-61-14; class RBG-13-61-14; order RBG-13-61-14; family DRUE01; genus CAIYYW01. The sequence goes on along the minus strand of CAIUDS010000728.1, from coordinate 14,663 downwards.
ACCCTCCCCCGCAAGGGGGGAGGGAAAAGCGGAAAAATTCTCTGTGGTCATCGGTGTAATCGGTGGATGAATTGAATTCCGAATTCCCAACCCCCAACTCCGATTTCTCTGTGTTAATCAGTGTAATCTGTGGATGAATTGAGTTCCGAATTCAGGCGGTCGGTTCTTGCAAAATCCGTGAGATCGGCTAGAGTAAAGTTGTCTCCGAGCCTTGCGGCCTAAAGGGGATGACCGATGGCGCAAGGCCGAAAGGGTCCGGCGGGAAACGGCCGGGCCTCCCGTATTCGGAAAGGAGATCAGGCGCCAACCTTAGAACCAACTTTCCGGAACCGGGGGTTGGTTTTTTTATTGCAAAACAGGGAGGGAATGAAAATGAAGAAACTGTTGTTACAGGCCGTTTTGGCCGCGGCTGTGCTGGGATCGGCGCAGGGGTTTTCCCAAAACCAGAAACCTTCTTTGATGTTGGCCACCACCACCAGCGTGGACGCCACCGGACTGCTGAATGTGGTTGCGGACGAGTTCAAAAAGGACACCGGGATCACGCTGAAATGGGTTGCGGTCGGGACCGGCGCGGCGCTCAAGCAGGCGCAGGACGGGAACGCGGATGTGGTGATCGTGCACGCGAAGAAACTGGAAGACCAGTTTTTGGCGGACGGCTATGGCGTGAACCGGCGGGTGATCGCGCGGAATTATTTCATGATCGTGGGCCCGGAGAGCGACCCGGCGAAGATCGCGGGCGCGAAGGATGTCAAGGCCGCGATGCAGAAGCTCAAGGATAGCGGCGCGGTGTTTGTGAGCCGGGGAGACAAGTCCGGGACCAACATCCGCGAGCTCGAGCTTTGGGACCTGGTCGGCGGGAAGCCGGACAAGAATTATATGGAGACCGGCCAGGGCATGGCCCAGACCTTGCGCGTGGCCATGGAAAAACAAGGCTACACCCTGACCGATTCCGCGACCTATTACGGCATCGAGGGCGTCAAGGGCCTCAAGCCGGTGTTCGAGAACGCGCCGGAGTTGGAGAATATTTACGCGGTGATCGCGGTGAACCCGTTCAAGATCACGACTGCTAAATACATGGAGGCCATGGAGTTCGCGGCCTGGGTGACTTCGCCGGTCGGACAAGCCGTGATTGGGAATTATAAAAAGAACAGCCTCCGGCTGTTTGAGCCGATGGCGGACAAGCCGGGGATTGACTTGAGCAAATGATCCTGCTTGAACTGCTAAAAGCCATTTGGGTATCGTTAAAGGTGAGCGGCTTGGCCACGCTGATCGCATGCGTGATGGCGGTCCCGCTCGCGCTGTTCCTTTCCGGGACCGAGTTCCGCGGCAAGAAATTAGTGCTCCTGCTCAACCAGACCTGGATGGCCGCGCCCACTGTCGTGATCGGGCTGCTCCTGTATTTCCTTTTGAGCCGCAACGGGCCGCTCGGGACTTTTGGAATCCTTTACACCCAGACCGCCATGATGGTCGGACAGGTCATCCTCATTCTGCCCCTGATCATCGGGTTTTCCTATACCGCGCTCAAGCAGGTTGACCGCAAGGCGCGGCTAACCGCGTTGAGCCTGGGCGCGAGCGCAAACCAGGCGGGCTGGATCGTGATCAAGGAAGCGAGATTGGCGCTCTTGTTCGCGCTGCTGGCTGGGTTCGCGCGTGCGGTTTCGGAGGTCGGCATTTCCATGATGCTGGGCGGGAACATCCGCGGCGACACCCGCAACATCACCACCACCATCGCGCTCGAATCGAGCAAAGGGGAATTTTTCAACGGCGTGGTTTTGGGGATCATCCTTTTGGGCATCACCCTCGGGATCAACTTGGCCGTGAACCTGGGCCTGAAGGACAGGGAACCATGATGCCGGAAAAAGCATACACGCTCAAGGACCTTCGCTACCGTCCGCCGGGATCAAGGTTTGAGCTTGAACTTGATAATCTGGAACTCGAGGTCGGCAAAATCGTCGCCCTGGTCGGGCCGAACGGGGCCGGCAAGACCACCTTGTTGCATTTGCTGGGCCTTTTGCAAAAGCCGCAGGGAGGAACGCTGGAATTTTTCGGCAAGAATCCCTGGAACGGAAAGGAACAGGTTTTTGAGCAGCGGCGCCAGGTCACGCTGGTGACGCATAATCCCTATCTTTTTCATGGGTCGGTGTTTGACAACCTGGTCTTCGGCCTGAAGGTCAGGGGCGTTCCTGAAAGTGCGTGGAAAAACCAGGCGGAGGAAGTTTTGGACATGGTGGAGCTGGCCGGTTTCGAGGAAAAACCCGCGGCCGGGCTGAGCGCGGGACAGGCCCAGCGGGTGGCCCTGGCTCGAGCGATCATGGTTCGGCCGCGGGTGCTGTTGCTGGACGAGCCCACTGCCAACATAGACGCGACCATGATCAGCCGGATCGAGGCCATGATCGCGGAGGTCAACCGGAACCTTTCCGCAACCGTTGTCTTTTCCACCCATAATTTCTCGCAGGCCTTCCGGCTTGCCGACCAGGTGATCTATCTCTCGGACGGCAGGCGCGTGGAATACAGCCACGAGAATTATTTCAGCGGCAAGGCCGAGAGCGACGGCAACTCGAGCTGGATCGAGCCGCGGCCGGGATCGAAAATTGTCTTTCCCGGAAAATTCTCCGGCCATGTCACCTGTTTGATCAGCCCGGAAAAAATCGAAGTCCTGTCGGGCCGGGAAGCGGACCCCAAAATTCCGAACCAGTTCTCCGGAAGAGTCACCCGCTTGGAGATGACCGGGAATAACTTGGCCCTGGTCCGGGTGAGCGGGGACTTGAATTTCCGCGTGAACTTGACGATGCAAGAGCTTGAAAACAAGAGGATTTCACTTTCCAGTTCGGTTCTGCTAAGATTCTCGCCGGAAGCGGTTGAGGTGGTCCGCTAATCATGGGAGCAGGCGAATGATTGATTACAATGACGCGCTGAAAAAAGTGCTCAGCCAGGCCAAGCCCATGGCCAAAGAGGTCTTGCCTTTGGCCAAGGCCCTGGGAAGGGTCCTTGCTGAAAACATAAAATCGCGAGAGCCGGTCCCGCCCTTTCAAAAGGCCACGATGGACGGATACGCGGTGCGGTCGCAGGATTTGGTTTTTTCAGCCGGCGCGGATTGGGTCGAGTTGGAAGTGATCGAGGACTTGCCCGCGGGCAAGGTCACCAAGACCATGCTCAAGCCTGGAAAAGCCATCCGGATCATGACCGGCGCGTCCCTGCCCAAAAACGCGGACGCGGTGGTCAAGGTTGAGGATACGGAAAAACGCGGCAAGAAGGTCCTGATCGGCCGCCGGGTCAGGCCGATGGAAAATACCGGGCAGATCGGCGAGGATGTGAAAAAAGGCGAGTTGGTGTTGCCCAAAGGCCAAGCCATCGGCGCCGCGGAACTGGGCATGCTTGCTTCGCTGGGCATTAACAAAGTCAAGGTGTTTAAACGGCCGACTCTGGCCATAATTTCCACCGGCGATGAAATCGTGGAGCCGGGCTCGAGGATCCGGCCGGGACAGATCCGAAATTCCAATGGTTACTCGCTTCTTGGGCTGGGTCTGGAAGCGGGCGCCGAGGTAAAATATCTGGGCATCGCCAAAGACAAAAAGTCGGAACTCCGCGCCAAGATCAGCCAGTCCAGAGGCTGCGAAGTCCTGGTCCTGACCGGGGGCGTCTCGGTCGGAGACTATGACCTGGTCAAAGACCAGCTCAAGGAATTCGGGGTCAAGCCCTTTTTCTGGCAGGCCCGGATCAAGCCGGGAAAGCCGGTCTTCTTCGGGGTGAAGCGAAGCCAGTTGGTCTTCGGCCTGCCCGGAAATCCGGCCAGCGCCATGGTGACTTTTTATCTGTTCGTGCGGCCCGCGCTCGATAAAATGCTGGGCAAAACTCAGACCGGGCCTAGATATGGACGGGCCATCCTGCTTGAAGACCTGTCGCTCAAGCCCGGTCGGACCCATTTCCTGCGCGGCATCCTCGAACAGGACGGCGTAGTGGTTCAGGTCCGTCCGTTCCATGACCAGAAAAGCGGGGTCCTTAAATCAATGGTCAAAAGCAATGTCCTGATCGTGGTCCCGCCCACGCTCGAAGCCGTGGAGCGGGGAGAGGAAGTCGGGATCATTTATCTGGATTAGCCATGAAGAGACTCACGCATATAGACGAGGAAGGCAAGGCCAAAATGGTGGACATCAGCGCCAAGCCGGTGACCCAGCGCGAAGCGCTCGCGTCCTGCCTGATCAAGCTCAGCCCCAAAACCGTGACGCTGATCCGGAAAAATAAAATCGCCAAGGGCGAGGTCCTCAATACTGCGCGCATCGCCGGCATCGGCGCGGCCAAGCGGGCCTTCGAGTTGATCCCGCTGGCGCACCCGATCCCATTGGACCAGGTGGAGATCGAATTGGAACTGCAAAAGTCGGCTGTGAAAATTTTCTGCCGGGTCAAGACCCGGTCCAGCACCGGCGCGGAAATGGAAGCTCTCACCGGCGCGGCCCTGGCCGCGCTTACCATCTACGACATGGTCAAGGCGGTGAAACGCGGCGCGGTGATAACGGATTTGCGGCTCGAAAGCAAGAGCGGCGGCAAGAGTGGATTATGGGAAAGAAGAAAATAAATAAGAGGCAGGCTGGCCTGCTCGTCTCGATCAATACCAGCGAGAAAAAGGGCACTATCAAATCCCCGGTAAAAGCCGCCGAGCTGGTCAAGGGCCTCGGCATTCGCGGGGACGCGCATGCCGGGTTTGCGCATCGCCAGGTGAGCCTCTTGATGATGGAAAGCATCGAGAAGCAAAAGCAGAAACTAAAAGAAAAGGGAATCGAGTCCTGTGAACTGGTCAAGGATCAAAGAATCGGGCTGGAGCCCGGGGTGTTTGCGGAGAATTTCACGACTAAAGGCATTGACTTGGCGTCACTCAAAATCGGGGATGAACTCCGGGTCAGTGAAACTGTCCGGCTGCGGGTGAGCCAGATCGGAAAGGAATGCCACACCCGGTGCGCGATCTACAAAATTGTGGGCGACTGCATCATGCCGGTGCAGGGAATTTTTTGCGAAGTGCTGCAAGGCGGCAAGGTCAAGGCGGGAGACCGGATTGAAAAACCGTAAGGTGCTCAGGATTTCCGTCACCGACCGGTGCAACCTCCGCTGCATCTACTGCATGCCCGAGGCCGGGGTCAAACTCTGCCCGCATGAGGAAATGCTGAGTTACGAGGAAATCGAACAGGTCGCAGCCGGAGCGCTCATGGCCGGGATTAACAGGTTCCGCATCACCGGCGGCGAGCCCCTGGTGAGGAAAGGCTTGACCGGCCTGATCGAGAAACTCGCGGCGCTCGGTCCGGAAGACCTTGCGCTCACCACCAACGGTCTTTTGCTTGCGCAGTCCGCCTCCGCGCTCAAAGCCGCGGGCTTGAAACGAGTAACCATCAGCCTTGATACCTTGAAGGCGGAGCGCTTCGAGCGGATCACCCGGCGGCCCGGACTGGAACAGGTTTTTAGCGCGCTCGAGAGCAGCCGCAAAGCCGGGCTGACACCTTTGAAGATCAATACCGTGATCATCCGGGGAGTCAATGACGACGAGGTCATGGACTTTGTCCGGTTCGGGCAAAGCGAAGGCATCGAGGTCCGGTTCATCGAGCTCATGCCCACGAGCGGCTTGAGCCCGGGCTGCAAGGAGATCGGGAAATGGGACCGGTCGCTCCTGGTGAGCGGCGAGGAAATCAGAAAAATAATTGAAGCGGAATTCGGGCCGCTTACGCGCTCCCCGGACGAGCCGGGGGTGGCGAAAATATATTCAACCGCGTCCGGGGCGACCATCGGTTTGATCACGCCGGTCTCGGAAAAATTTTGTGCCGGCTGCCAGCGGCTCCGGCTCGGGCCCGAGGGCAAGCTCCGCATCTGCCTGTTCGAGCGCGGCGAGATTGATCTGCGCAGGGAATTGCGGGAAAATAAGGCTGACGAGGCTCGCCTCGACCAAATTATCAGAGAGGCACTGGGGAGAAAATCGAGATGGGAGCGCGGAGACCTGCAAGAGGCATCCAGCGAAATGTTCCGGATCGGGGGCTGAGATGAAAGAGAGCGAAGGGGCGGGCATCAAAGTTGGAATCCTGACTGTGAGCGACAAGGGCTCGCGGGGGGAGCGCGAGGACAAGAGCGGAGCCGCGATCCGCGAACTCCTGAGCGGGATCGGCGCCGTGGTCTCGGCCTACCGGGTGGCGCCGGACGAGCCGGAGGATATTAAACGGGCGCTCACGGAATGGAGCGATTACGGTCTGGACCTGATCCTCACCACCGGCGGCACCGGGTTCAGTCCCCGCGACCACACCCCCGAGGCGACCAAAGCCGTGATCGAGCGCGAGACCCCGGGCATCAGCGAGGCCATCCGCCTGGCCGGTCTGAAGAAAACTCCCCGGGCCATGCTCAGCCGCGCCGTTTCCGGCATCCGCAAATGCACCCTGATCATCAACCTGCCCGGCAGCGAAAAGGGCGCGCGCGAAAGCCTCGAAGCCATAATGGAAACGCTGCCGCACGCGGTGGAAATCCTGAGAGGGACCGCGTCCGAGTGCGCCGCGGATTCGGCCGGCAAGCATCAAACTTTGAAAAGGGAAGGGGAATAAAATGAACAAGAGAATCCTGCTGGCGTTGGCATTGTTGGCGATTTCAGGTTTCTCCTGCGTAAGCGGAAACATCGTGGGGACCTGGGACGGGGCTCCGGGCGAGGACGGCCGGTTCAAACGGTTCCATTTCAGTGAGTTGAAGGAATTTTCGATTGAGATGTGCAAGGACAAGAAATCGGAAAAAGAAGGCATGGAAAATGACACGCAAAGGTGCGCGGAGATTATGAAGGGGGACTATACGGTCACCAAACTCTGCGACACCACGATCAATTGCGTCCTTAGTCCCCGGCACAAACTGAACCTCAATTCCAAAGGCGGCGGGCTGGTGGGCATGTTCGCCCGCTTGTCCATCGAGCGCGAGATGGAGTTCGTGAGAAAAGGCCGGCGCCTGAACCTGGGCGGGGAAGAATTGACCAAGGCCAAATAATCAGGTCTTGGGGCCGGCTTTACTAACCTGCACGATTTGTTATCTTATCTGCAATGCTGACCCTGGGCATAGAGACCAGTTGCGATGAAACTTCGGCCGCGGTGGTTTCCGATCGGAAACTCCTTTCCAACATCATCGCCAGTCAGGACGAGATCCATAAGAAGTTCGGCGGGGTGGTGCCGGAACTGGCAGGCAGGCGGCATCTCGAAGTTATTTCCGGCGTGGTGGAATCAGCCCTTAGCCAGGCCGGAATCAAGATGGACCAGGTTGAAGCCGTGGCCGTTACCAAGGGTCCGGGGCTGGTGGTGTGTCTGCTGGTCGGATTGGGTTTTGCCAAGGCGCTTCCCTGGAGCCGCCAGTTACCGCTCTCGGGCGTGAATCATTTGGAAGGACATCTGTTGTCGGTTTTTCTTGAGAACCCGCAGATGCAGTTCCCGTTCCTCGGTCTCATCGCCAGCGGCGGCCACACCATCCTTTGCCTGGCCGAGGACTGGGGCCGGTATAAAATGCTCGGCCAGACCCTGGACGATGCCGCGGGCGAGGCCCTGGACAAGGCCGCCAAGGTGCTCGGACTGCCCTACCCGGGCGGCAAGGAAATTGACCGCGTCTCGAAACAGGGCAATCCCAAGGCCATCCGGTTCCCGATCGCCTTCACCAAGCATAGCGAGTTGGACCTGAGTTTCTCGGGCCTCAAGACCGCGTTGGTCCGTTATGTCAAGGAACATCCCGAGAGCAAGGACCATTTGCCGGACCTGGCCGCCGGCTTTCAAGAGGCCGTGGTCAAAGCTTTGGTCCAGAAAACCGATTTCGCCATTGACAAATTCAAGATCAAGAGCATGGTCTTGAGCGGCGGCGTGGCCGCGAACCAGCGGCTCCGCTCGGCCTGCGAAGAGCTTGCCCGGAAAAAGGGAATTTCCGTTTCCATCCCGTCCTTCCGGCTCTGCACGGACAATGCCGGAATGATCGCGCTGGTGGGCGAGGAAAAACTGAAACGCGGGCTCAAGGATGCCCTGACCCTGGATGCCCGGGCCGTGCTGCCCCTGGAAAACTGGAAATGAATCCAAACGGAAAACCGTTCCCAAGCTTCGGACATCGGAGCAAGAAAAGCCTGGGCCAAAATTTCCTGGTTGATGAAAACCTTCTGCAAAAAATTGTCAGCCTGGCAAAGGTCGGACCCGACGACCAAGTCCTGGAAATCGGGCCGGGCTTGGGAAACCTCACCAAATACCTGGTCAAAAACGCGAGAAAAGTCTTTGCCGTGGAACTGGATTCAGCCTTGGCTCATCAACTCAAATACAAAATCTGGGCTCAAAATCTGGATGTGATCGAGGTGGACATCTTGGAGTTTAACTTTAATGAAATTGGAGTGTTAGACAAAAAACTTAAAGTAATTTCTAACCTACCGTATAACATTTCCACCCAAGTAATTTTTAAGGTGCTGGAGAGTCCGGGATTCTTCAGCGAGCTTTATCTGATGCTGCAAAAGGAGGTTGCCGAGCGGGTGGTGGCCAAGCCGCACTCCCGGGATTATGGGATCCTGTCGGTCATCGCCCAGCTTCATTCCGAGCCGGAAATTATTTTGCGGATCGGTCCGCAGGCCTTCCGGCCCCGGCCCAAGGTTGACTCGGCTTTGGTCAAGTTCAAGGTTCTGGAGCAACCCCGCTTTGCCGTATCCGATTATGCGCATTTCAAGAAGGTGGTTAAAGCCTGTTTCCGGCAGCGGAGAAAGATGATTATCAATTCGTTGACCGGATCGAGCCTGGCCTTGGAAAAGGACAAACTTGAGGAATTGCTGGAACGCGCCGGGATCAGTCCCCGCTCGCGGGCGGAGGAAATCGAACTCGAGCGGCTGGTCAAGCTGGCGAATATCTATCATCAGGAAAAGGAGCAACATGCCGGAACTGCCTGAAGTTGAAACGGTGCGTCGGGAACTCGAGTCTCGGCTCGCCGGCAAAAGGATTGAGAAGATTTGGTGGAACCGGGATTCCCTGGTCTTCCGCGATTTTCCTGAAAAGAACCGGCTGCTGCCGCTACTGCCAAAGAAAACCATCCGGAAGGTGAGCCGCAAGGGCAAATATCTCTTGCTCGAAATGAGCGGCAACCATGTCCTTATAATCCATCTGGGCATGACCGGCACTCTTCTGGTCCGGTCCAAAGACCAAAAGCGCGACCGGCACACCCACCTCGAAATCTTCTTCCGCGGCTTCAAACTGACCTTGCGCGATCCTCGCATGTTCGGAAGGGTGGGGCTGATCCGCGAAGCCGGAACTTGCCGGCTCGCGGGCTTGACCTGCCTGGGGCCGGAGCCTTTGAGCAAGGATTTCAATTACGCCTGGCTCAAAGAAAAATTCTCCGGCCGCAAAACCACCATCAAATCCGTCCTGATGGACCAAGCCATCGCCGCGGGAGTCGGAAACATCTATTCCGACGAGGCCCTTTTCCGCGCCCGGATTTCTCCTCGCCGTTCGGCCGGGCGCATCCGTCCCGCCGAAATAAAGAAACTTGTAACCGCGATCAAGCAAGTCCTGAAAAAGGCCATCAAAAACATGGGCACCACTTTCAGCGATTACCGGACGAGCTTCGGCCGTCGCGGGGACTACCGGCCGCTGGTTTATGGCAGGGAAGGGGAGCGCTGCAAGCGATGCGGTGGCAAAATCGTCCGCATTACCATCGGCAACCGCAGCAGCTTCTTCTGTCCTGCCTGCCAGAAATAATCCCGGCTTTTTTTACGATGAGATTTTACTTGGATTAAAAATTCGGCATGGGCGCCGGCTCGGGATAAAGCAGGCGGTAGATGCGGATTCCGCCCATGATTGTTTTCAAATAGTTCTTGGTTTCCGAATAGGCCAAGGTTTCCATCCACAGGTCCGGTTCCATGGCCCATCGGCCGGCGTCGGAAAACCATTGGTTCACCGGCTGGGTTCCGGCGTTGTAAGCGCAGAGCATGAGGAATGTGGGCCAGGGCGGCGGGCCGGATTCCTGATAACGGCTTTGCAGTTCGGCCAGATGATAAAATCCGATTTCGAGGTTCAACTCGGGATTGTGGTATTGACCGCGGTCAACCTTGGCCCGGCCCATTTTGCGCATGGTGGCGTCGGCAAGGAAAGGCATGACCTGGGAGAGACCGACGGCGCCGGCGGAGGAAATGGCGGAAGGATCGAAATTGCTTTCGGCGCGCGTGAGCGCGTAAGCGAGCGCGGGGTCAAGGTGATATTTTTCCGCGCGGGGCTCGACCAGTTCTGGAAAAGCCTTGGGATAGAGGAAGGTCAGGTAGGACATTTTCATTTCGGACGCGAGTCCCGGAAGCAGTTGCCGGTAGTAAAGCTTGGTGAGCAGGGGATAGGCCTGCAACTCCATCAGCCGGTCAGCCAGGCCGGTCAGGACCGGGAGCGGATACGAGTTCTTGCCGAGCTGCCATTGCAGTTCATCCCCGGCCAGTTGGAGCAACCCCAGATCGGCTAGGGCCAGAGCGGTTTGAAACTCCGGCGGCAACTCGGGGGCGCCGGCGGGCCGGACAAGTTTGGAGCTGCCCCATGGCGCGGGTTGCGGGTCAATCAGCCAGGCGTAAACGCTGGCCGGGAAATTGTCCAGGAGCTGCCTGCGGAACTGCGCGGCTTTTTCCGGTTCCTCGTTCCGCTCGCAGGCCTTGGCCAGCCAATAGAGGAACTGGTCCGGATTCTTGCACGCGGGGATGGCTTGGTTGAAGGTTTCCGCGGCCTCGTCAAAATTGCCCTCCCGGAAATAAATCAGGCCGGCCTGAAACGCGGATTCCTCTGCCAGCTCGTTCAGCGGGTACCGCTTTGCCACTCCTCGGAAATGAGCCAGAGCCGCGCGCAGATTCCCCTGGGACTGCTCCAGCCGGGCGAGTTGGTAAATGGCGCGCGGGGCATAAACGGAATCCCGGAACTTTTCATGGAAATTCTTATAAAGCTCGCGCGCCCGGTCGTCCTTTCCCAGCCGGTGGCAGGACCACGCCAGATAAAAACAGAACTCATCGCTCCCGCGCGTGTATTTTTCCGCTTCCGCTTCCAACCCGAGCACTCCCCAGTAGTCGCGCGACCCAAAACTCGCGCGGGCCAGCAGGCCGTAATACCTTGCGAGAAAATCCGCATTGCCTTTCAAGGCCGGGTCCTTGAGCTCCTTCAACTCCTGCTTGGCCAATCCCGGCTGACCCAAATCCACCAACTTGGCCGCCCGGACCAATACCAGCTCCGGACTCAGTTCCGGTCCCGTCTCGATTTTTCGGGCCGCAAAGCTGACCGGGTAATTCACCCACAACTCGACCAGTTTTTGCCGGGCGTTTTCCGGCTGGTTTTGGAGTTCGTAGAATTTCGATTCCAGGAGCAGGAAATCCGGGTAAAAGCCATCCGGAAGCTGGTTCGAGCGGAGCCGCGAGATTTCCGCTCCGGCCTCTTCGATCTTTTTCGCTTTCAGATAACTCTCAATCAGGCTCAACCGGGCCGAGAAATAAATGTAATCGGAGGGGGCCGCTTGCGCAAAGTGCGCCTGGGCCGAAGAGCCTTGTTGGATGTCCGCTAACGCTTTTCCCAGATAATAATGCGCGTAACTGTTGAGGGGGAAGCTGGATTCCACGGCCTTGCTCAGCGGGCTCAAGGCTTCGCGGCTTTTGCCCTGTTTGAGCCGGCTGTATCCGAGCAGGAAATCCGAATAAGCCTGGTTCTTCGTGGGGAAAGCGATTTCACCGGATGCAAGTTTCTGTTCGAGCGCGGCCCAGTTTTTTTCATAAACCAGGTAACGGACCGGCGTGATCGAGAATTCGGCCGCCAGCGCGTAAAACGGGAACAGGATCAAAGCAAGAACGGCTTTTCTCATCGCTTCCTTTTCCAGAAGCTAAGCCTCCCAAACAACCCGGTGCTCTCCGCTTTTTCCTCCACCCGCGTCGCCTCGTCCGCAGGGTCGCTCTCATCGGTTTCCTCGAACTTGAAGCTGAACGAGCCCCAGCCGATCACATCCCCCGGCGCCAGCAATTTCTCCTTGACCCGCGTTCCATTCACCATCGTGCCGTTGGTGCTTTCCAAATCAACCACCGCCCAGCCCGTCTGCGCCTTTTCCAGCCGCGCATGCAGCCGCGACACCTTCAGGTCGGAGAGCACAATGTCGCAGTCATGGCCCCGCCCCACCTGCTTGAGCAAGCCGGTCAGCGGATACGCGGTGCCATCCACAATATTCTTCAATCGGAATCCCATCCCTCAAATTTTAGCAGACCATGCCCGGATTTCAAAACGCGGCCGTTGGAGGCGCGGCGGATTTCAAGTAGAATATGCCCGCTGAACATGGCAGAACAAAAATTTTCCGCAGCCCCGCTTTATCCGGTGATGTTCCTCTCCGGAATGATCCTCATCTTTCCCGGGCCCATCCTCGATTCCCTCATCACAAAATTTTCGCTAACCCAGGAAATGGCCGGTCGTTTGCCGTTCCTGTTTTTCGCCGGCGGATTCCTCGGCCAGTTGTTCCTCAGCGAAATCGTGAGGATGTTTGGGACCCGGAAAACCTTCCTGTTCGATCTGCTCGCGGCCGCGCTCGCCCTGGGTCTGATCGGTTTTTCCCGCGGCTATTACCAACTCCTGCCCCTGTTCTTTCTGGCCGGCTTTGTCAATAACATGCTGTTCACGCTCCCGGGCGTGATCGTCACCCGCGAGGGCGGGAAGCAGGTCGGCTCGAAGGTGACCTATCTATACGCATTTTTTTCGCTGGGGGTTACGCTCGGACCCATCCTGGCCGGAGTCCTGATCCGCAGGTTCGGCTATCCCGCGGTCCTGTTTCAACTCGCCCTATGCGCGGCCGCGATTTTTTGCTGGTCGCTGTTCAAGCCCGCGCCGGAAATCCGCGAGATCGAGAAGATGAATTTCGCCGGCATATCCCGGCTTTTAAAATCCAGCGGCGCCTTATTCTTCCTGCTCCTGCTCGGACAGTTCTTCTATGTGGCCGCGGAGCAGGGCATCAGCGTCTGGCTCCCCAAGTCCCTGCTTGAGCGCTTCCCTGCTGAAAACATCGAACACGCCAGTCTGCTCCTCGCCGGGATCTGGGCCGCCATGAGCGCGGGCAGATTCCTCTTCGGCTGGATGAGCAAACACATTGACCGGAGCATTTTGCTCTTCGCCCTGGCCCTGGTGTCGCTTGGCAGTTCCGCCGCGGCCGCGCTCATACCCGGCCGCACCGGATGCGAACTGCTCTATCTCGCCTTCGGCCTGGGCATGAGCGGCATCTATCCGCTGATCGTGTCCTATACCGAGGGTTTTCCCCCGCGCCTGGTCTCCATGGGCCTCGGCCTGATCCTGGCCTTCAGCTCCCTGGGCGGGGCCCTCGGCAGCTATCCGGTCGGAATCCTCGCGGAAAAAATCGGCTTCTCCCAGGCCATGCTCTATCCCGCCTCCCTCCTCATTTTCCTGCTCCTCATCTTCCCCTTTCTCAAAAAAGCCGCCCTCCAAAAATAAACAATCGGAATTCGGTCTTGTCGATCCGCCCAGAGCGGAAGGACAGGATCGGAATTCGGAATTCGGAGCTTGGAATTAGGCAAACAAGAACTTTTTATCCGGTAGAGTAGGGAGGGGCGAAAGCCCCTCCCTACTCTACCGTCGCGGCGGTAAAAATTGCGAATTCCGAACCCCGAACTATGATTGCACTTGCAATTAGGTCGGGAAATCTGGTAAATTAAAGTAGGCTCGGGAGGGCTAACATGAAGCTTAACGGCGACGCACAAGGCATAGAGGAACTGAAGGAGATGATGAAGTCCAAGAAGGACTACCTGAAGTATTTGATCACCGAGGCCAAGACCAACTTTGACAATGCGGCTCATTTCAAGGGCCGGGAGGGGAATCAGAAGTATAAGCTGATCTATGAGCCTCGGACCGGGGGATTTTTGGTGGAGAAAGAAATCTAACCGGGAGGTTTCCAAGATGAAGATCGGCAAACGGTTATTGATTGCCGCGATGTTCCTGAGCCTTAAACTGGTGGCCGCGGAGCCGTCCGCTCCAGCCGGTTCGGCGATCCAGCCCTCGGCCGGGTCCACCAGCGAGGCCGCGGTCAAAGCGCGGGTCGAGCTGGAGGTCCAGAAGCGGGTTAAGGAGTTGATTGACCTGATCAACCTGGATCCGAACCTGGTGATGGTGAATCCGAACGCGGTGGTGGTGAAGGACGCGAATTGGAAGCCGGTCACGGCGGACGGAAAATATAATCAGGACTACAAGGTGGTGCCGGACGATACCAAGGGCCCGGCGGGGCAGGCGCTGATGGTCGAGCAGAACCGGCAGCGTTGGGCGGACGAACTGGTCATGATCGGGCAACCCGCGGTGGACCAGTTGCGCCTGGCGGTGATAGACGAGGGCAAGAAATACCGGAGCTATTATGTGTATGCGCTGGGCCAGATCAAGGATTTGCGGGCGTGCCCGGCGCTGCTCAAGTATTACTCGGACGGGGTCGAGCAGGAGAAGACGGCAAAATCTTTGGAAAAGGTGGGCGCGACGGAGGATGCGGCAAAGCTTCGGGAGGGATCGGCGCAAAAGCGGACCGAGGCGGTGACTGCCCTGAAAACGATCAGCGGCAAGAATTTCGGGGACGATTACGGCAAGTGGGCCCAATGGTGGAAGGAGACGGAAAAGAAGATCGGGCCGGTGCCCATGCCCAAGCTATTCGAGATCAAAGGGGTG
>CAIUDS010000727.1 GCA_903897985.1 uncultured delta proteobacterium | reverse complement strand
TTATTTCCAGCTCAAGAAATACCCGCTCGTGATTGCATCCCTTTCCGGCCTTTTTGAGCAGACCCGCGACGACGACGCCAAGACCGAAATCGCCGGGACGATGTACCGGTCCTGCCTCGAACTCAAGGATTACAAAGCCGGCCTGCTCTGGCTGGGTAAATACGCGGAGCTGGGCGGGAAGGACCTGGACAAGGACAAAGCCTCGGTCCCGGACTGGCTGGCGGGGCTGAAGGATTCCGAGTTGCAGGAAGTTTTTGACAGCCCCGGTCCGGAATGGACCCGGGGCGAGGCCGGATTCCTGCTCGGACAGCGCAATTACCAGGCGGGCTCGTTAAAGGAAGCCAAGAATACTTTTTCCACCTTGTTGAGCCGGTTCCCCAATACCAGCCACAAGGCCGAGCTTGAGCAGCTCCTGGCGGAGGCCGAAGACCTGATCCAGGTGGTGCCGTTCCGGCTGGGGCTGATCCTGCCCCTGAGCGGGGCCTATCAGACTTTCGGCGAGCGGGCCTTGAAGGGCGCGCTTTTGGCCGCGGGCATTTTCTCTTATCCCAAGAGCCCGCATAAGTTCGAGCTGCGGATTGAGAATTCGCTGGGCGACCCGGAGTTGGCAAAGGAAGCCGCGCGCAAGCTGGTCATGGAGGATCATGTGCTCGCCATCGTCGGGCCGATCCTGAACCCGGTGGCTACCGCGGTGTCCGAGGTGAGCGAGCAGTTGCGCGTGCCCATGATCGCGCTCAGCCCGGCGCCCGGACTCACCGATAAAAAATCCTATGTCTTCCGCAATTGCATGACCAAGCAAAGCCAGGTCAAAACCCTGCTCGACTGGGCCGTGACCGAGAAAAAGTTCACGAAGTTCGCCGTGATCTACCCGGACGACAAATACGGCGCCGAGTTCGCCCAGATCTTCACCGAGGAGGTCAAGGCGCGCGGGGCCGAACTGGTCAAGAGCGTGTCGTACCCGCCGGAGGAAACCGATTTCCGGGAGGTGATCGGCGAGCTCGAGCCGCGGGCCTTGCAATACGGGCAGGCGGAAAAATCCCAGAACCTGCCGCTCTCTTTTGACGCCCTGTTCATCCCGGACGCGTACGAGAAAGTCGGGATCATAATCCCGCAATTGCTCTTCTACCGGGTCAAGCCCCAATTCCTGGGGACCTCCTCCTGGCACTCCGACAAAATCTTCGAGCATACCCGGGAAAATTACCTCGAGGGCGCCGCGTTCGCCGACCTCTTCGCCCCGGAACTGGAAACCAAGGAAATTGATGCCTACCGCTACCGTTATGAACAGGCCTATCAGGAAGACCCGGGCCTCATTGACCTCCAGGCTTATGAGACGGTCGCCCTGATCATTGACCTGGTCGAAAAGCAACGGATCGGCAACCGCAAGGAACTCGTTGACGCGCTTAAAAACCTGAAAACCTGGACCGGGCCGCTGGGGCCGGTTACGGTCAGCCCCGGTCTGGAGTTTGAACACCAGGTCCACCTGTTCCAGATCAAAAAAGGCAAATTCGAAATCGTGAAATAGCAATTGCTTGCGCTCCGGGCGTTTTCGCTTTTGACTTTCCCGTTTCGGCTAAGGTAGAATGTTTGCAGATGCTTAAGCCTTTAATCAAAGGATTGGTTTTGATCGCGGTCCTGATCCCCCTGGCCGTGGCGGCCAAGAAGAACAAGGGCTTGGTCTATGTGGGGACCGAGTTTGATTACGAGGACATCTTTTCGCCCTATGATGGACAGATTTACGGGGGCGGCCTGCTTTTGGGCGG
>CAIUDS010000726.1 GCA_903897985.1 uncultured delta proteobacterium | reverse complement strand
TTTCCGGCCGGGACCGCGGTCGTTCCCGCTCCCGCCATCATGGTCCGCGATGCGCGGGAAAAACCGGTCTCCGCCGCTTTCGTTTCCAGCGCCCCCGGCGCCGACCCTCGCTTTCAAGGAGCCGGCTTTTTTTATCTCGCCTCCGGCTCCGGCTCCCTTCCCGCGGGGCTGAACCTGGAAGCCTTTATGCCCGGCGGAGAATTGATGGAAGGATACCTGATCCCGGCTTCGGCGGTGATCTGGTGGCAGGGCAAGGCCTGGGTTTATCAGAAACAAGGCGCGGATGGTTTTGTCCGCAAGGAAATTTCAACCGCCACCCCGGCCGAGGATGGCTGGCTGATCCCGGAGGCCGACCTTCCCGGACAGCCGATCGTGAGCAAAGGCGCCCAGCAACTGCTCTCCGAAGAATTTAAGTCCCAGGCTCAGACCGGGGAAGAGGATTGATGTCTGCACAAAATGACCGCGCCGGAATTTTAAGCGCCCTGGTGGGATTCTCCCTCCGGTTCCGGGGGGTCATCATCGCCCTGTCCCTGATCCTGATCGCTTACGGCGTATATCAGCTTAATTTTGCCAAGTATGATGTTTACCCGGAATTTGCTCCCCCCCAGGTGACGATCCAGACCGAAGCGCCCGGCCTGTCTCCGGAGCAGGTGGAAGCGCTGGTGACGCAGCCGATTGAGGACGCCATCGCCGGCATCCATTCCGTGGAGTCGCTCCGGTCCAATTCCATCCAGGGGATTTCCGTGATTACCGCGGTCTTCAATCCCGGGAGCGACATTTACCGGGCGCGGCAGGAGATCGCGGAGCGCTTGAATGCCGTGCAACTGCCCGAGGGAGTGGAAGTTCCCCAGATGACCCCCCTGACAACCTCCTCCAGCACCGTCCTGATGATCGGGCTGACTTCGGAAAAAGTTTCCCTGAGGGACCTGCGCACGGTCGCGGATTGGACCATCCGGCAAAGACTGCTCGCGGCTCCCGGAGTGGCTTCGATCATTGTTTTCGGCGGAGAAGTGAAACAATTTCAAATTCAAGTCCGGCCGGACCGGCTGATCAAATACGGCCTGGGCCTGGAGGATGTGATTGCCGCGGCCCGCAAAGCCACCGCGGTGCAAGGCGCCGGATTCCTGGACACCGATAATCAGCGCATCATTATCAATACCCAGGGCCAATCGCTCTCCCCGGACCAACTGGGCCAAACCCTGGTCGCTTACCGGAACGGAACCGCCATAACCCTCTCCGACCTCGCCGAGGTCGCGCTCGCTCCCGAGCCTCCCTTCAGCGCCGCCTCCATCATGGGCAAGCCCGGAGTGATCCTGGAGGTTTCCGCCCAGTTCGGGGCCAACACCCTGGAAGTAACCCGTAGCGCCGAAGCGGCGCTCAAGGAACTTTCGCCGATGCTCGCGGCCCAAGGCATCATCCTTCATCCGGACCTGTTCCGGCCGGCCGATTTTATCCAGCGCGCTCTTCACAATGTCCGGACCACTTTGATCATAGGCGCCATCCTGGTGGTGGC
>CAIUDS010000725.1 GCA_903897985.1 uncultured delta proteobacterium | reverse complement strand
ACCGCGTCCACCAAAAGGTCCTCCGGAGACTTGTCCCACAATTCGCCGAACTTGGTGTATCCCACCCCGGCGATCACCACTCTATCTTTAAATCCTTGCAACATCTTAATACCTCCTTTATTAACTCGGGCGGGCCAAGGCCCGCCCCTACAGTTACGCGGTTTTGACGGCCGGACGACAACGCCAGTAATAATTATTGAACCCGCCGCCCTGGTGCAGGTTGCGGAACACCAGGTCCACCTCCATGCCGATCTTGACCTGGTCCGGATCGCAGTCGGTCATGGTAAGGAACACGCGGCCTCCGCCTTCGAGATCAATGACGCACCAGGGTATGGGCTGAGCGCCGCCCGAGCGGATGTAATCCTTGGTAAAGGTGAAGATTTTGCCCTTGCGCGCAAGCCGGACCTCGGTGAACTGGTCCTTGGTCTGGCAGACATAGCAGATCCGGACCAGCGGATACTGGACCGTGCCGCAGTTGCCGCATTTCTCGCCCATCAGCTTCAACTCCATCTCGCGGTCGCGGTAATGGATGACCGGCGAGGCCTTGGGGATGGCGCGTTCGCGGTGACTCAGCTTGCGGAATTTTACATACTGCTCGTAGCTGAACAGGGAGCCCTTGCGGGAGAGGTTGCCCTTGATCCCGGCGCGGGGAGGCAGCTTCTTGACCTTGTCGGTGGTGGTGAACAGGATGGCATCGGCGCCGTCTCCATGCGCGGCGAGGATCAGGTCCTGCCCGGGCTGCGCGTTCTCGAGCGCATTTGCGAACGCGATCAGGGGGGCGCTGGCGCCGGTGTTTCCGATCGAGGTGAAGAGCGGGTCGGAAAGCTGCGAAAGCGGGTTGAGCCCGAGCTTGCCCGCAATCGCCATCAAGCCGCGCGGGTCGAAATACGAGCAGCACAGCTTGCCGATTTCCTTCAGCTCGATCCCGGTCTTTTTCTGCAGGCCCTTGATCGCTTCCAGAATATTGCCCTGGAATCCGAAAGTGTTCTCAAGCTTGTCCTCGAAATGCATCACATAGTCGTCATCGCTCTTCCGCCACACGCCCAAAATCTCGTCCGAAATCGAATAGGCGTCCTTCAAGTCCGCAATCGAGTTGTCCTTCGAGAGCAGGACCGCGGCCGCGCCGTCGCCATACATTTGCTCGTCGAACGACTCCTGCTCGGACATGCGCATGTCCGAGGCGACCACGAGGACGCGCTTCAAAGTGCCGGCCTCGATCATGTCCTTGGCCATGCGGATGGCGGTGGTGCCGCCCCGGAGCGTGTTGGTAAAGTCCATGGTCATGGCCTCTTTGGGCAGCCCCAGGGTCAGGGCGATGATAGGCGCGTTGGACTTCTCCTGGTAAGGCGCGGTGGTGGTGGCGAAGATCACGCCGTCAACCGTCTTCGGGTCAATCCCTCCGAGGCAGTCGAACCCGGCCTCCACCGCCATGGTCACGGTGTCCTCGTCCGCGTTCGCAACCGCTTTTTCGCCCGGCCCGCCCGGCATCCCCCAGGCCTTGCCGACCTCGCCGCGCGCCAGCCGCCAGAATGGAAAATAAACTCCGTAGCTTTCAATCCCAACCATTGCTACCCTCCTTGTTCGTAATTTTTAAGGGGCGCAGACACTCTTGTCTGCGATTGCATTCCATCATAGGCACACTCCGCAAACAGGTCAAGAATTTTTCAAATCTTTTCTCTAATGCGATTCCGTCCCGAGATTGCCCTTCAACTTTCCAACTGTTCAGGGCGTATATCTGCCTCCGGTATTAAATCCGCTTCCTCCCCAGACAATCATCTGGGTCCCGGTCCAGACCCCGGCGAAATTAGACCTGGCGCTCGGAGCGTTGATGGTGGTGGT
>CAIUDS010000724.1 GCA_903897985.1 uncultured delta proteobacterium | reverse complement strand
GCTCGAGCCACTGGCTCCCGAAAATCTCCACGCCCCGCTCGATGGCGATCCAGCCCGAGCCTTTGATCAAGAGCCGCCAAAAAATCCAGCGCAAGAACAAGCCCACCGGTCCGGGGATCTGTCCCAGGCAGGCATTGAAGCTTTCCTCCAGCAGATACCTCAGCCAGCCGCCGCTCTTGTATTCAAAATATTTGCCCAACTCTGACATGGCTTCTATTTTAGTCTAAATTCTCCCGGCCGAGAAGTTGCTGCAATTTCTCCCGCCCCATCATCAGCCCTTCCGCTGTTCCCGCGCTCAGGCCAAGGAGATAGCTCAGGTGATGCAGGAAATAAATTCCCGGCACGATGAAAGCAAGGTATTTCTTTTTCCTGAGTGTCCGGATCAAACTGAAAAAAAAGAACCAGAAATAATAACAGCAGATGAAATCGGCCAAATAGAATAGGGTTTGATGATGGTGTAAAAAAACCAAAAAAATGAAAAACGCGACAATAAAACCAGGCCCCGCCCAAAGAGAAACATTCCACTCATACATATCAGGTTGAAGGCGGATCATCCTTCCATTGTGGCGGCGGAAGCGGAAGTTGCGCTTGAGCAGTTCCCAGCCGAAGGGACGGCGCTGATGAATAACGGCGAGTTCCGGGAAGAACCAGAAATCCCTGTCCGTTTTCTTTTTGACCCAATAAACCATTTCGCTGTCTTCTCCCCCGTAGCCGATCTTCTCATTAAACCCTTTAGCCACCTCGAAGATTTCACGGCGGAGAAAGAAATTGGAAAGATGAACCTCGCCAGGCCTTGCCATTCTCGGTTCGCCGAAATTCCCATAGGCGGCGGTTCCGGATCCGAAATACTTATCTATCAACAGCATGTCTGTAAGCTGTTCCCGCCAGGTCATGTTTTCGGGACCGAGATTGGAGCCGCCGAAGCCGGCTATTTCCGGATTTTGCTCAAAATATATTTTTGCCCGGGCCAGCCAGTCTTCCGGCGCAATTGCGTCATCGTCAATGAACGCGAGATACTTTCCGCGCGATTGGGCGACCGCCAGGTTGCGCCTCTTGGCTGGATTCGGGTCCGGGACGACCAGGAATTTCACCCGCGGGTCCAGGGCTTTCAATCCTTCGGACGCGACCACGCCGATGATTTCAAAATCCGCATCTTTTTGCGCGAGCAGGCTGGACAGGCAGGGCTCCAGTTGATTCCTTCCAAAGAGGACAACCACGGAAAATTCTGGAGGCGGCTGGCCGCTCATTTTTTCAACCCCAAAATCGAGAAGCCCATGCGCGCCTGGTTCTTGAAGCTGTGCCAGTTTTTGGTCCGCGCCAGGCGCGAGAATAAATAGCCGGGCCGGAGATAAAAATTGCGGTAGGCATGGGCCAGAGCCTTTTCCAACTCCGGCCGCTTCAAGTTTTCCTCCCAGATCGGCGCGGTAAAATCCGGACTTGGATTTTCCGCGAACTCCTGCCAGACATCTTTTTTAACGATGCCCCTTTCCAGGGCCATGCGGTAAATCGGCGTGCCCGGGAAGAGCATGAGCAGCGAGAAATGCACATAATCGGGTTTGAGCTCTCGCGCAAGTTCAACCGTGCGCGAAAGCGTGGCCTCGTTCTCTCCCGGCAATCCGATCATGAAATATGCCAGCGTTTCGATCCCGGCTTTATGCGCCGAGGCAAAAGCCGCGCGCGCCTCGTCAATGGTGATGCCTTTCTTGATCGTTTCCAGAATATCCGGGTCGCCGCTCTCGACCCCGAAATGGATGCGGACCAGTCCGCTTTTTTTTAACAAACGGTAATCATCCGGTTTCAGGTCCCCGACCCGGGCGCGGATGTCCCAGGGGAGGCGTAGCCTCCGCTCTATTATTAATTCCGCGATTCTTAGAACTCGCTCGCGGCCGGTGGTGAAATTGTCATCGTAAAAAATCACTTCCCTGATGCCCAGCTCTTGGCAGCGTTCCATCTCCGCCACCACATTTTCCGCGCTTCTAGCCCGGAATTTTTTCCCCAGGTGCGGCCGGTCACAGAAGATGCACCGGTAGGGGCAGCCCCGGCTGGAGATGGCCGTGGTCGCCGGCCGGTTCGGGCTGAGCACGGAAAAATATTTCCCGACCGGCAACAGTTCGCGCGCCGGCAATTCGAGCCGGTCCAGCTCCTCAATATGACAGGCCAGCCTGTCCGGGTTCTCAACGCCATTTGCGGCAAGAACGCCATCCACCCGCGGATCGGTCTCGCCCGCCTGAAGTTTCATGACAAAATTCTTGAAGCTGTCCTCCCCCTCGCCCAGCGCGAGATAATCAAACACGCCCAGGCCCAGAGTCTCTTTCGGAAAAATGTGCGCGTGCGGGCCGCCCACGATTATTTTGGTTTGCGCGGAGCGCTGCTTGATTTTTTCCGCCAGGTCCAGGGCATCGAGCAGGTGGAAACTCAAGATCGTGATCCCGACCAGAGCGACTTGCTGTTCCTCGGCTTCCTGCGCGAGCTCGTCCGAATTCAGTCCCTGGTTGTCCGCGTCTCTAACCATAACTTCCACCCCGGGCATCGCTTTGACCTGCGCCGCCAGGTAGAGCAGGCCCAGCGGCGGAAACGCCCCGCGGCTGGACTCGACCTCGCGGGGGAGGATGCTGGGCACGGATTTGCGCGTGGGCGGGTAAGCGAGCAGGACCTTCATTTCTTGAGCCTCAGAAGCAGGTCCGCGAGCAGGCCGAGGATGAACACCTGGACCGCGGTGACGAGCAGGACAACGGTGGTGACATCCATGAAATGATGGAGCACAAAAATGCTTACCGAGGCCACGGCCGCGGCTAGGATTACCAGGAGCAGGCTCAAGGGCACAAATATTTTGAGCGGGTTGAAATAAACCAGGGTCCGCAGCAAAAGCAGCGAGAGCGACCCGAGCTGGCTGAGGCGGAATTTGGACTCGCCGGTGCGCGGCTGGTATTCAATGTTGACATAGTCCACCCAGAGGCTGTCGCTGAGGAAAATCAAGGTGAGGGTGGAGGTAAAGGAAAACCCGTCGGGCAGGATGGACAAGTGTTTGAGCGCGGCGTCTTTGCGGAAAATCCTCATGCCCGAGTTCAAGTCCTTGATCTGGAACCCCGAGAGCCAGCGCACCGTCCCCACGATCAGCCACTTCAAGATTTTTCGCGCCAGGGACTCCACCCCGAAGTCGCTCTTGCGCGCCGCCACCACCATGTCCGCGCCGTCGCTCCGGTCCAAAAGCAGCGGGATCTTTTCCGGCGGATAGGTGGAATCGCCGTCAATGATCAAGACCTTGTCGGCCGAGGCCGCGTGCAGACCGCTCTTGATCGCGGCGCCATACCCGCGGTTATGCTCGTGCTCGATGACCTTGGCGCCCTCGTCGGCGCGATAGGATGCCAGGCAAACCGTGGTGTCGTCGGTGGACCCGTCATCCACCACGATCACCTCCACTTCCCGGTCCTTCACCGCCTCCATCAGCCGGTCCATAAACTCCCCGATCCCCTTTTCCTCGTTATAGACCGGGACGATCACTGAAAAAGCTGGTTTCTCAACATCCATCTATAATCTCCTCCACCGCATTTTTGGCTGAAAATAGGCTCGATCCAATATGCATCATCAAAACTGTAATCCCCTTTGGGCCCCGCATCCACAACCAGAAATATTTTTGAAAAACCGTTTAAAAGAATTCCATTTGTGAACAAAAACTCTTGTGGTGATATAATATTTTGGTATATATTGTCCATGAATGATTTCCGTGAAACTTCCCCGGGAGGTTTGAACCTGGCATAGAGAAGATTCACGCCTTTTTGGTTTTGCCCGAGGATCATAAAATTTGCTCCATCACCATTTTTCAAATGGCCTTTTGGCAAAACCAGCGGGAAAAAATAAAAACAGTTACCATATGGATCCGAATCCAATTTAGATATTTTATCAGGACCGGGGGGTTGTTTAATTGCGTAAAAGGCATTAAAGAAACCGTAAATAACTTCCGGAGCTGGTTTCCACCAAAGATTCACCTCTTCTTGATTCCAATTTTCAGTGGAAAAATATCGAATGGCTTTCTTCTCCCTGGTATAGACCGATAGATCGTCAAAGGGCCAGAGCAACTGGTAATCAGAGTTGGGAATAAGGCTCACTAGGTCTTTTACCTCCACACTTTGCCTGTCAAGGATCAGCAGGTCATAGCTAATTCGCTTGAGGCTTTCTGTAGCTTGCTTGCTCACCGGTACCACAGTTTCAATTTTATCATAGAAATATAAAGTGCCTATGGCGGCGCTGGAAAAGCAGGTTTTGCCTTTGGGATAGCTGCTCATCATAGAAAAATAGGCATATCTCGCGTCGTGGGTTGAAAGTCCGGTGTAGTCCGGGAGGGTAAAGGATAGCAAAATCACCGGCAGCGCGAGCCATTTCAAGTTCATGCGGGAAACGGCCTCGGTGAGGATGAGCGCGAAGATGGGGAAGAAGTAGAGGAGATAGACGACGTGGCGGCTGACCAGGTTGGCCGCGGTGAGCCAGAGCAGGATGAGGAATATTGCCCAAAAGGAAACCATTCGGAATGAATCACCCTCACCCTGGCCCTCTCCCCTCCAGGGAGAGGGAATCAACAAGCCGAAGCCGGCCAATCCAATCAGGATCAGCGATGGCGATCCGAGAATCCATTTCAGGTGCTCGAAAAATTCTTTATAGGTTCCAAGTTGGAACAGGAATAGCGGGTTGCTCCGGGTTTCGGAATGGGCGAACAAGGCCACCTCGCCCGCGATTGACTTCATATAAAGGAGCAGTCCAGCGAATAGAATCACCTCGACTGCGAATAGACCCATCAGCCATTTCCGTTCCTGCGGTTTGCGGATGTTCATGACCAATAGCGCGGGAATGGCAAGATATGCGGGCCAGTCCGAGAGGGCGATCAATAGAACGCATGAGAATAGAATAATGAAATTCTTTCGCGGCCGGGTGAAGCAGAAGAGGAACAGACCGATGGCGAAGATGGTGATGGGTTCGTAGTTGGTGATGAAGCCGAGGCGGAAGGAGAGAGGCATGAACAGCGCGAGGAGCCAGAAAAATACCCGCTTCCGCTCTTCCATCAGCCTGCCCATTAAAAAGATTGACCCGAACAGCAGCGCGAGACAAAACGCGCGGGTGCCCCATTCGTGCACGCCGAAGATGCGATAGAGCAGATAATATATAAGGTGCAGGAGCGGCGGGTGCGCGGTGTGGTAGAATTTCTCGCCGTTCACCACCGCGATCACGGGCAGGAAATGGTTGGCCGCGGGTCCGGACTCGAGATGATGGAGCGCGATCATTTCCTGAAAGGCGCCCTCGAACTCGCCCACAAAAGGCTGGGTGAGCTTCGAGAATTGCAAGCCGATAAAAACCAGCACTGCGAGCGCTATGATTATTTTCCGCCCGATCATTTTTTTAAAAAATATTGCCAGGTTTGCTCAAGCCCTTGTTCCAGGCTGGTCTCCGGTTTCCAGCCCAGCGCCTTGAGCTTGCCGCAATCAAGAACATTGTATTTCAAATCGGTTTCCCGGAGCGGTCTTGGCGCGAGCTTCAGCTTTTTCCCGCTCGCCTCTTGGCACAGCCGGATCAAAGCTTTCAGCGAAATTCCCTTGCCCGAGCCGATATTGAAAACCCGGTTCCACTTTGCCTGCTTCAACAAAAGCATCAGCGCTTGCGCCAAATCATCAACATAGATGTAATCCCGGACGGTTTCTCCTTTCCCGTAAAGAGCGAACTTTTCCCCGGCGATTAATGCCGAGAAAATTCTGCCGACCGCGCCATGCCGGTTTAACAGTTCCTGATACGGGCCGTAGGGGTTGCCGGGCCGGACGATCAAATACTTGAACCAGCCCATGTTTCCGCCGGCCATCAGCGCATCCTCGATCAGCAGCTTGGTGAGCGCATAAAAGGATCCGGGCCGGCGCGGCGCCTCTTCCGAGAGCGGCCGCTTGGCTTCGGGCTCTCCATAGATGGTCCCGCCTGAACTGAAATAGACGAGCCCCTTGATCGAAACTCCCTTCAGCGCCTCGAGTAATTTCACGGTCGGCTCCAGGTTTTCCTTCAACTCGCGCTGCGGCGCATTCGCGGAGTCGGCCGGGATGGTGGTATGCACCAGATGAAGGAGCAGGTCGCCCTTTTTAAGCGCGGCCAGGATTTTTTCCGTCTCTTCCAGCCGGCCGCTGATATATTTGTCCGGCGAAAAAAATTTCGGAGGGTTCGGGTCCAGCACCACGACCTGATAGGTTTTCCTCCTGCCCCTTTGCTCCAGCCAGCGCAGCAGGCTTTGACCGAGGAACCCGGACCCGCCCAGGAGCACCAGCCGTTCTTTCATTCCTCACCCCGGTAAAGTTTTTCCAACCGGGCCGCGTGGTCCTGGATCCGGACCACCAGCCCGGCGCTCGGCTCGAGCCGTGCCTGCCAGGCCCCGGTCTGGATCAGGTTATGGATTTTCTCGCGCAACCGGTCCGCGTTTCCGATCGGGAAAAAGTCAATGCCTTCGCCTTCGGCCTTGACCAGGATTCCCTGCGCATCCGAGATCAGGAGGCGGGTCCCGGTCAGGAGCGCGTATTTGGGCGCGAGCGGGCAATTTTCCGGCCAGATGCTGGGGACCACCAGGAGGTCCAGGGCTTCGAGAACCTTGTTCATCAGGCTCAGGTCAAAAGTGCCGAGCCAAGCCTGACGCTTGATTCGGTCCAGCCCGAGCGAGTCAAAATAACTCTTCTCCGCGGGGTCCGCCAAGCTGCCATAAATTTTCAACTCGAACTCGTCCTGCTCCGGAATCCCGGCCAAGGCCTCGACCAGGGTATGCAGGCCCTTGTGGGGAAGGATCTGGCCGAGGTAGCCGATCCGGAGATGGTCGGAGGGGATTTTGCGGTGTTCGCGGAAAGGCGTGTAGTCAATCCCGTAATCCAGGAGCTGGGGGTGATGAACTTTGATCTGGTTGCGGTTGAAAGTAAGCAGCGTGAGCGGGTGCGCGAAGATAACGGCTTGCGCCGAGTGCAGCACCCCGGCAATGGCCCGGTCCCGCTTTTTGATAAGGTTGAGCTCGGGGATTTCCCGGAAGTTGCCGAGCCAGGTGGGCAAATACTCGCGCGCCCACTGGTCCAGCTTCGGGTTTTGGAAAAGCCAGCTCTTGTCAAACAAACAATAGAGGCATTTCACGCCCTCGCGCGGCCCGTAGCACATGGTCAAATTCCGGTCCAGCATCTGCCCGCGCGGACACAGGCTCGAGTAATCCGTGATCGTCACCAGCAATTTTTTTTGCCGCGCGGCCTCGAGGCTCATGCCCAGGGAAAGCCCGCCCAGGAAATAGGTGGCATGGATGAGCTCCGGCGAAAAATCCTCCAGGATGTCCACAAAGACCCGGTCCATGTCCGGGTCGAAGAAGTACCCCTCGAAATCATCCGGTCTCAGCCGTTTGCAAATCCGCTCCACCTTCACGCCCGCATATTCATCCCGCACCGTGGCCAGCGGGGCCGGCGCCGCCGGTTCCCGCAACGCCACCACCAGCACCTCATGTCCCCGGCTTTGCATCTCCCGCGCCAACTGCCAGGTATAAACCTCGGTCCCCCGGAAATGGTCGGGCGGGAAACGATGAGTGAGATATAAAATTCTCATCTGCTTTTAGGAAACCTCTTTTTCTTCATAAGTTCCTGGCTCTAAGCCCCGTTCCAGTATAAGACACTATCGGGAAGAGACAAAGGACCGGCCGGCTGCAGGAAAGCCCGGGGAATTTTATGCGTGTCCTGACGAGGTTCGAACCGGCCGGGAGTTTGCTTAAATCCACGGCTGATTTATAATGATTTCCGGCAAAATTGCTAATTCGGTTTTTGGGAGGAACACGGTGAATCGGAGAAAATTTTTAGCCACGGCCGGGACGATGGCGGCCGCGGTTTCCTTGCCGCGTTGGCTGCAGGCCGGACCGGCGCTGGGCCCGGAAGAAATCGAGGCGCGGGTGCGGAAGCTGGTTTCGCAGATGACCCTGGACGAGAAGATCATGGTGATGGCCGGGATCCCGACGGCCTTCACCAAGGTGGATTCCCGCGCTCCCTTCCACACCGACAATACGCCCGGATGCGCGCGCCTGGGCATGCCCGGGATCCGGTTTGTGGACGGCTCGCGCGGGATTCGTTTCACCGGCGCGACCTGCTTCCCCGCGGCCATGGCCCGAGGCGCCACCTGGGACCCGGAACTCGAGCAGCGGGTCGGGAATGTGATCGGTTATGAGGGCCGGGCCGGCGGCGCGAATTTTTTCGGCGGGGTGTGCATCAACTTGCTGCGGCACCCGAGTTGGGGGCGTTCGCAGGAAACCTTTGGGGAGGACCCCTATCACCTGGGCCGGATGGGATCGTCGGTGGTGAGAGGGGTGCAAAACCACATGATGGCCTGCGCCAAGCATTTCGCCGGCAACAGCATTGACAAGTCGCGGCACTATGTGGATGTTCAGATGGACGAGCGGACGCTACGGGAGATTTACCTGCCCCATTTCAAGGCCTGCGTGGACGCGGGCACGGCCTCGATCATGAACGCCTATAACAGCTTGAACGGCGAGCCCTGCGCGCAGAATACGCATTTGCTCCGCGAAATTCTCAAAGGCGAATGGAAATTCCCGGGCTTTGTGCTCTCGGACTTCGGGAGCATCAAGGAAACCGTGGCTTCGGCCAATGCGGGTTGCGATGTGGAAATGGACCGGCGGATTTATTACGACTGGAAGCTTCGGCTGGCGGTCGAGGGCGGCTTGGTGCCGATGAAAAACATTGACGAGGCGGTGGCGCGCCAGTTCCGCGAGCAGCTCCGCTTCATCCATCTCGAAGGCGGGCCCGGCTACGATGTCAAAAAACTCGGCAGCGCGGCCCACGCCGCCATCGCGCTCGAGTCCGCGCAAAAAGCCATCGTGCTGCTCAAGAACGAGAAGCAGGCCCTGCCGCTGGACCGGGACCAGATCAATACCCTCGCGGTCATCGGCGAACTGGCCGACCAGGTCAACCTGGGCGCCACCGGGTCCACCGAGTTCATCCCCGCCTATGTCGTCACGCCCCTCGCCGGCATCCGCCGCGCGGCCGGCAAAATCGAGATTCTCCATCGGGACGGCCTGAACCTCGAAGCGGCCAAGAAAGCCGCGGCCAAGGCCGACGCCGCGGTGGTGATCGTGGGGCTTACGGCCCAGGACGAGAATGAGGGGTCTGACCGGCTGCGGCTTACCTTGTCCGATTCGCATGAGGCGTTGATTCAAGCGGTGGCGGACGCCAACCCTCGGTGCATCGTGGTGGTCCAGGCCGGCGGCGCGGTCATCATGGCGCGTTGGAAAAACCATGTGCCGGCCATCGTGATGGCCTGGTATTCGGGCATGGAGGGCGGAAACGCCCTCGCCGATGTCCTGTTCGGGGACATCAACCCCTCGGGCAAACTCCCCATCGTCTTCCCCAAATCCGCCGGCCAGCTCGTCCCGTTTGACAACCAGTCTCCCGTGGTCTCATACGGCTACTACCACGGCTACCGCCGGTTCGACAAGAAAAACCTGGAACCGGCCTTCCCCTTCGGGTTCGGCCTTTCCTATGCCAGTTTCAAATATGACAAGCTCAGGCTGTCCGAAGATAAGATCGGCCCGGATGACCGGGTGACCGCCACGGTCGAGGTCACCAACCTCGGCGACCGGCCCGGCGAGGAGGTCGTGCAGCTTTATGTGGGTTACAACGGCTCCCAAATTGGCCGGCCGGTGAAAGACCTGAAGGCCTTTACCCGGGTGGCGCTCAAGCCCGGGGAAACCCGGACCGTCTCGCTGGAACTCAAGGCCGATAACCTGGCCTTTTACAATACCGCCCGCAAGGCCTTTGAAGTCGAGCCGATCGAGTATGTGGTCTCCGTGGGACCAAGCTCCCAAAAAGAATCCCTGCTCAGCGACAGTTTCACCATTGTTTGAGCTTTAATCGCGCGAGCTATCTTTCTGTGCGGGCGATCACGCCTCGGCGTAATCGCGACTGCTTGATCATCTTGCTCGTGCTTCTCTCGCTCATTCTGCATTTTTTGCTTGACAACTCCCTGAAACACCGGCATAATCTTGACCAGCAGCTAATTTATCAGGCAGTAAATTTGAAAGCCCCTGAAATGGGCGAGGAGAGGGAAACGATAGGAAGAGGAGGAGATTGAATTTTATGCAGGCTCTCAGCGCAAAAATTGGAGGAAATGTCTAACTTGTCCTCAGTAGTCGTAACGGAGAAGGATGCCAAGATTTGACCCCGTTAGCGCAACATTAGCGCAGTCGCAATTTACGCGAAAGCAAATTTTCTTTGAAGCCTTGCGTCCTTTAGATAAGCGAAAGACTGAGGCGCTTTAAACCTGGCTATCGCTTTATAAGGATCAACGGGGGTTTCATATCGCCGAACTGATTTGATTTTAATTGCATGCCCAATGCCGCGATCGGTAAAATACTCGAAAAAGAAATCGCTGCTTATGCCGCCCTGTTTCCCGGTCTTACGCCAAAGCTCCTTAGGGCTGTCGCTGATTATTTCCTCGACCTCGATCTCTCCAATAATTTTTTTGACCGGACTTGAAACATAAATGAGTATTTTGTCCCCATCAAGGTCACTGAAAAGAACCTTACGGTACTCGTATTTCTTTGTCCCCTCAAATATTTTATACGCGAATTCTGGCTTAACTGACAATAAGACTATCATCAATTCCCCCAGCTCTGACGACATTTTTGAATTGGTCATCTGCTATTCTCAAAAATCCCCAGTAAGTGCTCTCGTCACCTGGCAATCCGAACTTTTCGATTAAATCTTTTCTAATCAGCCTCCGGGAAAAAGCGGCATTGTAAAGCATTTTCACAACATAAAGGTTCTTTTTGGAATTCCACCACCCCGCGAGTTCCTTTGCATCAAAAACGCTAAACGTCTCAGTATAGCGGATATACTCTGCGCGGTCGGCAAAATCTTGTTTTCGCCGCACTTCTTCAACTGTGCATAAGGAAGTTACGACCGAACGATACCAGGCACGCCCGGGTATATCTGATGTTCTATAAATTAAGAGGATGTCTCCTTTACGCAACTCTGAAAGATCCATGAAACATACATAAGTTTTCTCAATGCTATTTGTATGAGAGACATCTTTAAGAATGTCATAAGTTTCATTTTCGAGAATCGAGTCCGGAAAAAGCTGGGTATGCCATTCGGGGCGTATGGATAAAATAAATTTACTTTTGCCCTTCGCCGCAATTAAAGGGTAATCCTTCCGGAGGTCTCCTGCCAGCTTTTGCAGGTTCTTAATCAGGACCAACTCTTCCCCGTTTTGAGTCCTTTTATGCCCCATCTTCAAGAACCCGAATTCTTCTAGCATCTCGATGAGAGGATTATATTTGGTGAATACGGTCACATATAATTCGGAAGCTTTTGCCGCAACGGCATTATCGAGGGCGATTTTGAGAAGTCTTTGACCCACCCTGGTTCCGTGCGCATCAACTTTGAAGGTGGATATCTTGATGCGCTTTGCAGGTGGTAGTTTTGGATCAATATCGGCGACTTCGCCCTCTTCGAGTTTGAGATGCATGAAACCGGCAAGCTGAGCATCGAGTCGCAGAACATAAGCTTCCTGGTCATGCTTCTTTATGAACCATTCCTCAAATTCTCGGTAATCAGCTTTCAGGGTATCAAAAAATGGAACCTATAGATCAACTTCGGAAAACT
>CAIUDS010000723.1 GCA_903897985.1 uncultured delta proteobacterium | reverse complement strand
TGTCCATCCCCCTCGCACTCCTCCGCGAGGCCGAAGCCACCAAACGCCGCTTCAACATCGTCCTCGGCTCCATCGCCGGCATCTCCCTGCTCGTCGGCGGCATCGGCATCATGAACATCATGCTCGCCAGCGTCACCGAGCGCACCCGCGAGATCGGCATCCGCATGGCCGTGGGCGCCAAGACCTGGGACATCCGACTCCAGTTCATCATCGAGGCCGTAACCCTCTCGCTCTTCGGAGGCGCGGTCGGCATCGCCATCGGCATCGGGGCCTCCGAACTGGTCACCGTCTTCTCCGGTTTCCCCGTCATCATCTCCGTCATGTCCATCGTCCTTTCCTTCGGCTTCTCCGGCCTGGTCGGGATCTTCTTCGGCTTTTACCCGGCCTACAAGGCCTCGCTCTTGAACCCCATTGACGCGCTCCGATATGAATAAATCGGAATTCGGAGTTCGCTTTGGGCGGTATCTTGAATAATCGCCTTTTGCGGTTATCATAACCGCGAGAAGTTGGCAATGTAGGCAGGCAGTCTTTCGCTCGATTCGCCGCACTCTTGGCCGACCTCGAATTGAGAAACCCAAGATTTTAACGGAGGCATTGGTTTATGAAGCTGGGGATCATGGGCCTGCCCGGCTCGGGCAGGACCACAATTTTTGAAGCGCTCACGCGGATCGGCGGCGCGGAAAACCGCAAGGCCGAGGACCGGATCGCGTCGGTCAAGGTCCCGGACCCGAGGGTGGACGACCTGAGCGCGTTGTATAAGCCGGCCAAGACCACTTACGCCAAGGTCGAGTATCTTTTGCCCGCCTTCAATGCCGGGGCCGAGCGCAAGGAAGATCTGGATGCGTTCAATTACATCCGCAACTGCGACGCGCTCTTGCATATCGTGCGTAATTTCTCGGACAACGGTTCCGGCCCGGCCAGCCCGCGCGAGGATTTCCTCAAACTCGAGCGCGAGCTGATCTTCGCGGACTTCATGGCGGTGGACAAGCGTCTCGAGCGGCTGAACTCGGACAAGCTGAAGAACAAAAAATTTGACGGGCAGGAACTGGACCTGCTGGCCGAATGCCGCAAGGTTTTGGAAAAAGACCAGCCGCTCCGGACCCGGCCCGACCTGGCGAATGCGCCCAAGCTCCGGGGCTATAACTTCATGTCCGCCAAGCCCGTGTTGGCGCTGTTCAATAACGCTGACTCGGATACCGCGGCGCCCTCGCTCGACGGCTGCTTCCCGGCCGGGCAATGCGAGGTGGTGCGGGGCAAGCTCGAACGCGAGTTGGCCCAGATGCAGGCGGAGGGCGGCGACGAATTCTCCCGGGAGTTCGGCATCGAGCGGTCGGCAATGGACCGCGTGATCCAGAAGTCCTATCAACTGCTGGGCCTGGTCAGCTTTTTCACCGTGGGGGAGGACGAGGTCCGGGCGTGGACGGTCAAACGGGACACTGCCGCGGTGGACTCCGCGGAGGTCATCCACTCGGACATTAAAAAGGGTTTCATCCGCGCCGAGGTGA
>CAIUDS010000722.1 GCA_903897985.1 uncultured delta proteobacterium | reverse complement strand
TTTCCGCTCGAGCTTTACCGGCTCGCCCGCGTAGTTGGCGCCCGTGAGCATGACCAGGTCGCCGGTCTTGAGCCGGGACTTTTCTGCAATTGAGGAATCGAGCAACACCCACTCGGCGCCGGTCAGGCCGGACGCGGCTTTGGGCCATGCATCGTTCACGGTCATTTCCCTGGCCGGGTCGACGCCGAGTGTGGCGACCGTCGCGCCGTTGAGCGCCAGATCAGTGCGCACTTCCATTGAAAAATCCTTCAAGCCGGGAATGCGCGAAAGCATCTTGTCCAGGATTTCCTGGTTGGCGAGCTGGAGCGGAGAATCCTCCGGCAGGGTGGGCTTGTTGGGCCTGACCATCCAAAGCCCTCGTCCCAGGGAGTCCACTGTCCAGGGACCACGCCCTTCTGCGATCGCGCCGTATAAGGCTTTTTCCACCGCGGGGATGTCATTTAAATCTTTCACGATGATTGCGATCTGGGTGACCTGGCCGCTCATGCCCAGAAAGTCCTGGAGCGCACCCAGGTTGACCAACATCATGCTCGAGTCATATTTATCCGAGCAGCTGTGGAAAATGCCGCTGATTTTAAAATTAATTGCCGCCATGCTCCCATAAGCGTCCTGAGTCGTGAGCGAGAGCTCATCGCCGACTTTCACTTGCAGGTTGCGGGCTAGGACCTCGCCGATCACCACGGACTTGGGCTCGGACGCGGACAGGTACTTGCCGGAATAACCGCGATTGGTCTTGGTCCCCCTGGGCAGCTTAATCATGTCCGGGAAAAAAGTCTGGGCCACGCGCGAGGTCTTGACTTCATGATCGGGCAGCACGCCGCAGATTGTCGCGTTCGCGAGGTAGCCGCCGGACTGAACAAAGGTCCCGGTGCAGAGCCTGGGCGAATAAGCGGTGACGCCGGGCATCCGGTCCAGGGCCGCGGTCAACCGCGGGTCCAGGGGCATGGCGCGCGCAATGGTCTGGTCCATCTGGTAGCCGGCCCGGTGCACCTGGAGATACCCGGGGAATATCTTCAATAAGTATTCGAGCTCTCCCAGGAACGCGCCCGTAGTAAAGGCATAGTAAAAAAGCGTAATGCCGGCGCCGAACATGATCACACACATGGTCAGCCCGCTGCGGAGCTTGTGTCTCCAGAGGTCGCGCCATGCTATTTTCAAAAACGCAAGCATGTTTCACCAATTTTTGCTTTTCAGGTTTTTCTCCGTGAAGATCCCCGAGTTGATGTCGATATCGAACTTGACCTCGGTGATAAGTAATTCAGTCTTGTGCCCGGGCTTGGTCATGGAGCGCATCTCCCATTTGCTCGGCAGTTTTCTGCCGCCCATTTCCCTGACCTCGGAAAAAATCATCTCGTCCACCATCTTGCCGGACTCTTCAAAATTCTGCTCCTTGAGCGGTATGAATCCCTGGTCCCAGACCCAGACCAGGATTTTGCCCCAGACCACCGGCGCATTGGGCTTGGGCAAAAGCTCAACCTGATAAACTTTGCCTCCCTGCTGATGATCGGCAAGATTGATTATTTTGTGTTCATAATCCCTCACGATGCTGGATTCGTGCATTAGGTCATCATTGCTGAAGTCCGAGCCCATCCAAGAATCGCGCATCATGGAGGGCGGGATTTTCATCACTTTTTCCGCGGCCGGCATATACATCCAGAGGTTATAGCCGATCTTCAAAAAGCCGGTGCCGCGCTCGCGCGCCGGCTCAGTGATGCGGATGAACGACCTGGAGTCCTTGACCGTCTCGTAAGCGAACATCTCGAGCTCGCGCGGGCCTGACCAGTCAGGGTTGTACATGGTCATCTTCACCTTCATGTAGCTGGTCTCGCCCCGGAGCAAAGCGTCCATCTTCGCCACCACCTCATCAGCAGTGAGCATTTGCCCAAAGACCGGAAAAGCCAGCGCGAGGGTTAAAGCAATCAAGCAGGAGCCTCCAGCCCAAAATTTTTTCATAAAACCCATCCCGTCCTCCATCAATTATTCTGGTTGAAAACTTCATATTTTAATGCTATTCATTTATAAAATCAACTCTTAAGTCAACAAATTAGATTTCTTTACCACCCACCAGCCTGGCAGGAAAACTGTTTTGGCATAATGTCTCTGATCTTCATGTTATCCCCTCCTTTCTGATCATGTCTAAGATTGTTTTTTTGACCTTGTCATAGAGGTCGGCCCAGACGCTCTTGACAAACTCTAGCTCAGGCGCGAGTCGGAGAGAATTTTTGTGCACACATAGGGCACACTTTTTGTGCAAAATAGTGTCCAGAAAGTGTTCGGGAAGTGTATTGGAGCTGTCTTCGGGGCCACTTGGGGCACCCGGCTCATCGCTGGATTCTGTGCGGATTTTCGCGGTTTCTGTATGGGATTTGTCGGGGTTTTGTTCGTTCTGGGATTTGTTTTCCCTGAGGTTCAATTCCCCCTCCTCGCACCAGAATATTTTTTTATCTATTTGGTACTATTATGAAATTTGATCTTCTCTCGATATAATTTTAATTCAAGTGCACGCATAGCGCACATTTTTTATGAGCTTCAACCCGAAATAAACTCTGTGCCGGAATTGTCCATCACGGTCAGCGCAAACGGCTTTTACGAAAGCTGCACTTTCAGGTTTTGGTTCGAGATGGATGTTGCGGCCGGAGCTCCTGGCCTGGCCGGGCCTTGAACGATCAGGACTGCGATCATGATCAGGGTTGCTCGGAATATTTTTCTCATTTCCGGTTCCTTTCTCGTTATAACTTCAAGCTTCCAAAACAACCTTGTAGCCCAGTCGTTCGGCCAGGCCGGAAACGCTCTGCTTGAGGTCTCCGTAAACCGTGACCCGGTGCCAGCCCCACTGGTCCCAGAATTTGAAGAGCTTTTCAAAGTCTCCGATTGGCTCAGCCACCAGCTTGGTGCGGCAGGCGCGGTCGTCTGGGGCGTTGCCCACGGCCTTGGCTTGGTGGAAAAGAATTTCTTTCCGCCCAGGATGAATCTCCAAAGTAGAGGTCAAATAGCCG
>CAIUDS010000721.1 GCA_903897985.1 uncultured delta proteobacterium | reverse complement strand
CGGTTTTTCTGGTTGGATATTTCTTCGCTTTCGGCAGCCCGCTCCGGAAGACCTTCTGGCAAAGCCCGGCCAACTATGCCAGTCTCGCGCTCGCGCTCGTCATGCTCGGCCTGCTCATATACCTCTGGCATCATCCGACCTACCGGCTTTACACCATGATGAACCTCCGGCACGGCTACGGCCTGCCGCCCGACCGGAGCCGGATGTGGATGGTGATCCGGCCCGACTTTTTGCGCGCGTCGTTCCTCTATCACCTCAGCCCCGTCGGCTGGTGGCAGACCTATTTCGCGCTCGACCCGGTTGCCGGCGGGCTCGGCCTGGCCGAGCTCATCTTCATCATATATATATTCCTCAAGCGGCGCGAGGCCAACGCCGTTGAAATCCTCGCCCTGGTCTGGCTCATTTCTTTCCGCATCCTGCTCTCGGTCAGTTCGGCAAGGGTGGAACGGTTCTGGCTGCCCGAGCTCCCGGCTCTCATCATCCTCGCCGGCGCCAGCCTCGGCCGCATCCACGAGTTCCTCTCTCGAGAATTCGCACGCCCGGTCGGGACCGTCATCGTCTCGATCATCATCGCCGCGAGCTGCGCTTACAATTTCAACTACGGGCTGCAATGGTTCTCGCACCCGCGCTACGAAATGATCGAGGCCGGCAAAAAACTGGACCGGGCGCTCGGGGATCAGCCCGCGGTGGTGATCGGCAAATGGGCCGGACCGCTTTTGCTCGGGAGCCGGCGCCAATATTATTATGTGAAAAATATTTTCAACCGCTCTCCCGAACAGCTAGAGAGCTTCCACATCACCCACCTGCTGCTCGGCGATGTCCCGCTTTTGGTCCGGAGCCAGTCCGAACTCAGCTCGGACCCCTATCTCAATAGTTTCTCGTCCGCTTTCCCGCAAGCGTTTGAACAAAAAGCCTTGAGCGCGCAATTCAAGTTTTATGACGGCGAACTCCATTTGTATAAGGTTCATCCGGGCGAGTAGCCTGCCGGGTCTCTTGCCGCATCCCCATATGGGAATTTCCGTGGCTGGGGGTCAGGGCTTGCGGGATTTCCAAGCCAGGAACAGCCCGGCCGCGATCATGATTCCGGCGACGATCAGGATGGGTTTGAGGAAATAGAAGGCCATGAGGGCGAAGGCGATCGAGCAAAGCGCGCTGAGGATTCCGGAAGGATAGACCCACCATTTCCGGATCGGGAGCGGGGAGGATGCGACTTGCTCCGGGAAAAGTTTGAACAGCCGGAAGGTCCCGAGCGAGATGAAGATATTGGCGCCGAGCAGGCCGGCCACGCACATCATTCCCCACTGGTCGGGGTTGAGGCCGAGGAAAGTCAGGGCGCTTCCAACGACGGCGATGATGGCGATGCTGACGGGGAAGGTCTGACGCTTGGGGTTGAACTTCATGATCCACTTGGGCAGGATGCCTTCTTCCGAGAGCGCGGAGAACTCGCGGGGCACAGCCAGGAACACGGCATTGACCGAGGTGATCGCCGCGGCGAACGCGGCCAGGTTGATGTAATGCGCGGTCCAATGCGGAAGATAGTGCATGGCCGTGTCGAGCACCGCGACTTTGGAGGTTTTCAGTTCCGCCACGGTCAAGGTCCCGGCGACCACCCAGCCGATCCCGGTATACAGGAGCGCCACGATGCCCAGGCCGAAAATGATGGTAAGCGGGACATTGCGCCGCGGGTTTTCGATCTCGTCGCCGAGTTCGCCGATGATGTTCCAGCCGGTATAGCAGAGCATGGCCACCACGCTCGCCTGCATGAACCCGGGGATGCCCTGCGGGAGCGGCTGCGAGAAATCGGGATTGCCGCCCCCGAGCAGCGCGGCCACGATCACGAGCAGGATGCCGGTGATGAGTTGGACCACGGTTATGATCTGGAAGGACACCGAGGCCATGATCCCGAACTCGTTCACGAGCCAGGTGAGTAAAATCATTCCGATCGCGATCGCGAACCTCGGCAAGGACGGGAAATACATGCGCAGGTAATCGGCCACTCCCACCGAGACCGTCATCATCG
>CAIUDS010000720.1 GCA_903897985.1 uncultured delta proteobacterium | reverse complement strand
GATCAAAGTGCGCGTCGTAGGTGGGTGCTTTCACCGAGAGCATTCTCCTCATGCCTATGCTCTTATTGACAGGCACTTGGCGTCTTTAAATCCTGAAAAGCAAAAATTCGCATTTGTTGAGCATGAGAGCGGACCTGAATTGCTTGCATATATACTGCTTGCAACGGCAGGCCTTAACTTGGCGACAAGTATTATTGATATGATTGTAGTTATTATAAAAGCGCGACAAG
Source organism: uncultured delta proteobacterium (assembly GCA_903897985.1). Lineage (GTDB taxonomy): Bacteria > RBG-13-61-14 > RBG-13-61-14 > RBG-13-61-14 > DRUE01 > CAIYYW01. Next base: position 7,767 of record CAIUDS010000720.1, on the reverse strand, counting down.
AAGGAATAAAATTTGGCGACAGGCCCTCCGAGCCTCTTGAATTAATTGTTAGGCGCTTAGGCGAAGGTGATAAATATATAGAGGAGATAGTCCTAAGGATGGGCCATGAAGATAAGGTCACTCGCGCAAATATTGAAGTGCAAATTAAGAAAGCATTGAAAAATCTTCGTCCCAGGAACCCCTCCGGCAATATTAAACCCTCAAAAATTAAATCTCGTCGAAAGAAGCGCCATTCCTAAGCTGCATGGAACCGTCCTGAACAACACCGGCGGGGGCAGGTCTAAACTTTACGCCTAAGCCAAAGCCTCACGGCAAATTCAATTTGGAGAGGTCAAGGGAAGGCTCACAGTAGCCAGTAGCCAGCATCCGGTAGTCAGCAATGACCCCGCCATTGACTACGGTTATTTCCTCTCTTCTGCGCTCTCGGTGTAATCTGTGGATCAGATTCGATTGTGCGCGTTAGGCGCGTTTGGATTTCAGGATCTCTTCTTCGCGGAGTTTGCGTTTGAAGATTTTTTCGGTGGCGGTGAGGGGGAGGTTGTCGCGGAACTCGACGAATTTGGGGTAGGCATAAGCGGGCAGGTTGGTCCGGCAATGGTCGAGCACCTGCTGCACGGTGATTTTGCCGGTGAATTCCGGTCGGCATTTGATGAACACCTTGACCCGCTCGGAACCGGGCCGGTCCGGGTCGGGCAATCCGATGGCGCAGGCCATCTCGACCCCGGGGATCTGATAGAGCACATCGTCCACCACCCGCGAATACACCTTATTACCGCTCACATTGATCATGTCCTTGATCCGGTCCACGATATAAAAAAAGCCGTCGTCCTCCATGCGCGCGATGTCCCCGGTCGCCAGCCAGCCGTCCTTCAAGCCCTTGCCCGGCTCCGGCCAGTATCCCTTCATCACCTGCGGACCCTTGATCCACATTTCGCCCGGCGCCCCGATCAGAACATCCTCGCCCCGCTCGTCCACGATCCTCACCTCGGTGTCCACCGCGGGCACGCCGATGCTGCCTTTCTTGCGCAGGATGATCCCCTGTTTCGCCAGCCGCTCGTTGCGTGCCTTCGCGCGCCGAGTCATGAGCGGCACGATGCGGTTGAAGCCCATGAGCAGGCGCTCGCCGCCCACGAGACGCTGGACCAAGCGGAGGAAGGAAAAGATCCATTGAGGCGGGACCAGGGGTTTGCCTTTGCCGGTCTTGAACATGCTGGTGAGTCCGGTGAGGTTGATGTGGGTGACGGGCGAGCATTCGGTCAGGCCGAAGCCCTCGTCCAGGGGCGCGCCGGATTTCTTTTCATATTTTTCCGCGAGTTCGGGCGGGAGCGCCGCGGACCCGGACGCGGACATCACGCCGATGTTTTGGTCAACTTTTTGGAGCAGCTTCATGAACTGGGTCGGGACCGCGATGTTGAAGATGGGCCGGTATTTGCGCAGGAGGGACGACATCATATCGGCGTCGCGGGGGTCTGGGACGAGGAGCATGTTGGCGGCCATGAAGATGGATGAGTGCATGGCCCAGTGGCCGTATTGGTGGAAAAAGGGTAGGGCGAGGAGCATGGACCCGTAGCCTTCGATGAGGAAACCGAGGTCGGAGCGGCGGATGACCTCCCAGAGTTGGAGCACATTGCTGGTCATGTTGTAATGGGTGAGCATGACGCCCTTGGGAATTCCGGTGGCGCCCCCGGTGAACGGGACCTCGGCCAGGTCTTCGCGGGGGTTGATGGAAATTTTGGGCGGCACGGGGTCGGCTTCCGCGATCAGTTGCCGGAACTGGTAAGTGCCGGGGATGGAGTCCGGCGGGACCTGACGCTCGGTGTAGTCATGGAGGCTGGTGATGATGAGGTTCTTGAGTCGGGTCTTGGGTTTGACCTGATTGATCAGGGGCAACTGGCTGTCGAGCAGGATGGCGGTCTCGACTTTGGCCTCGTTCAGTTCGTATTCCAATTCGCGCGCGGTATGCAGCAGGGAGCAGGGCACATTGGCCGCGCCGCATTTGAGCAGGGCATAGTCGGCGATGACAAATTGCGGCGAGTTGGGCAGGATGGTCGCGACCAGGTCGCCTTTTTTCACGCCCAGGCCGGCGAGCGCATTGGCGAGCGAGTCGGCTTCGGTCTGAAGTTGTGAGAAGTTCATCTTGCGATCGAGGAAAGTGATCGCGGGCCGGTCGGGCCATTTGGCCGCGGTGTCGTCGAGGAATTTGAACAGGGGCATCTCGGGATAGGGCGCGAGCGTGGTGATGAAGCGGTCGCGGGTGTAAATTTTCAGCCAGGGCTTGTTCTCATATACCATCTGCGAACTCCTCCTCGAGAGAATTTCTTTATACCCAATCCCGGCCAAATCCGCAAGCGATCTGGTCGGGGCGCATAGCATACGCCCTGGGAGCGATCAGGGAATAGCGAAAAGCGCCGCAGCCCTCCCGCTAAAGTTTGACCCGGCCATAAACCATGATATTCTAAAATGGTGAAATTCGATATTGAAAAAACCGTGACTTACTGGAAAGAAGGGTCGGAATACGATCTGGAAGTCGCGAAAGCCTGTTTCAAAGCGGAAAGTATCCCTATGCGCTCTTTTTCGGCCATTTGGCCTTGGAAAAACTCTTGAAAGCGCTGGTGGTCAAACAGACCGGAAAGCATGCGGATTACACCCATTCGCTGCCGCTTCTGGCCGGAAAACTTAAAATGGAATTGCCCACGGAGCTCAGCGAGAAACTGGCCGGTTTTATGGAATTTTATTTTGAGTCCCGCTACCCCGAGGCGCAGAGGGAATTTTACAAGAAATGTACGCCGGACTTTGCCCGGAAAAACCTGGACCAGGTCAGGAAGGTTTTCAAATGGTTCCGCGAGAGATTATAAAGACGCTCCGGAAATTCCGCGCCGCGCTGGAATCGCAGGGCGTCCGGGTGGATAAAATGATCCTCTATGGATCCCGGGCCTGCGGAAAGTTCCGGGACAGCAGCGACATTGATGTGGCAATCGTGTCTCCGGATTTTGGCAAGGACCGGTTTGAAGAAGGAGTCAAACTCTTCCAAATCGCCAGCAAAATTGACCCCCGGATCGAGCCGGTCCCCATCTCTCCCAGATCCCTGGAGCAGGATACCTGGATCCCCCTGATCTACGAAATCCGCGAAAAAGGTCAAGAAATCCAGCCGTAAATATGAGCAGGACCCATGGTCGCATCTGTTCGCCGTAGCCCATTACTCCTAGCGAAGGCGGAAGCCGCGCTATAGGCTCAGGGACCCCTGCCTGTGATCATTCTTCACATTCCGCAAGAAGATGCGGCCCGGATATGAGCGATACGGCCGGGATTGGAAAAAATTTGCCAGGAGCATAGAATAATCAGGCATAGGAGGCAGCCATGGGAAGAGTAGAAGAGACCATAAAGGAATTGGGGCTGGAGCTCCCGGAGGCGCCCAAGCCGATGGGGTCGTATCTGCCTTGGGCGAAGAGCGGCAAGCTGGTTTTTATTTCGGGGCAGTTGCCGCGGAAAGAGGGCAAGATTGTTTATCAGGGCCGGGTGCCGACCGAGATCAGCCTGGAGTTGGGCAAGCAAGCCGCGGCCATCTGCGCGCTGAATGCGGTGTCGGTGCTCAAGGATGCCGCGGGGGAGCTGGACAAGGTGAAACAGATCGTGCGCCTGACCTGCTGGGTGGCCAGCTCGCCCTTCTTTTTCGACCAGCCCCAAATCGCCAACGGTGCCAGCGACCTGCTCGTGAAAATCTTCGGCGAAGCCGGCAAACACAGCCGCATGACCACCGGCGTGATCGGCCTGCCCGGAAACGCCACGGTGGCGGTGGATCTGGTAGTGGCGCTCAGGTAATCCGCAGTCTTTCAGGATGTCGAAAAAAACTTTTAAAATATTGCTGACCACCCGCCACAAGCGCGTCCACAGCGGGTCCACCATCCAGCTTTATCTTTTGGCCAAGGAATTGGTCAAGCGCGGGCACCGCGTGCAGGCGCTTGTGAACGGCGAGCGGGGCAAGCCCCTGCGCGATTCGCTGTTGCCGCTCGAGCAGGCCGGGGTCAAAGTCGAAGTGGCGCAACTGACCAAGCTCAAATACGGCTACACCATTCCCGAGCTGTTCTGGCTCCGGAATTTCCTCGCGCGCGAGCAGTTCGATGTGATCAACACCTTTGCCGGCACCGATCTCTCGAACCTCATCCCCGCCTCCGCGGGCATGTTCATCCCGGTCCTGGTCGCCTACCGCGGCTTGGCCACCCCGCTCGATTTTTTCAACTCGATCAAGTACCGCCTGCCCAAGCTCCGAAAAATCATCGCCAACTCCGAGGCGGTGAAGGAGATCATGGTCAGGAGCGGACAGGTGCCGCCCGAAAAAATCACGGTCATCTACGGCGGGTTCGAGCTCGAGCGCTTCCGGCCGGAGATTTCCGGGAGCAAAGTCCGCGCCGAGTTCTCGGTCCCGGAAAGCGCGCCGCTCATTACCATCATCGGCCATGTCAAGTTCACGCCCGAGCACCGCAAGGGCGGGTATTATTTCTGGAAGGCCGCGGAGAAGGTGATCGAGCAGAGGCCGGACGCGCGGTTTTTGATGGTGGGCAAGGTTGATCGAGCAAAATTTGAGCAAGTGGCCAGCGCCAGGCTGAAAGCCGCAAGCATCATCACCGGGTTCCGCGCCGACATCCCGGAACTGCTCGCGGCGAGCGATGTGCTCGTGAATTCCTCCATGAGCGAGGGCATGGCCGGCGTGATCCGCGAATCGCTGGCCATGGCCAAACCGGTGGTGGCCACCGAGATTGACGGCACGCCCGAACTGGTCAAGCCCGGCGAGACCGGCATCCTGGTCCCGCCCGAAAACCCCGAGGCTCTGGCTCAGGGAATCCTTGAACTGATCGGCGACCGGACCCGGGCCGCGGAGATGGGCCGGCAAGGAAGGAAGCTGGTGGAGAAACTGTGCGACAACCGCGAGCGGGTGGACAAATATGAGCGGCTCTATTTTGAGGAATATGACAAGGCGACCCGGGGTGAGGCATACTTTTTGGCGCCGGGCTTACTGGAAAAGAATTATGAATGATAAATTATAAATTATGAATTAACTCGACCGTGACCAAAAATTTCAGGGAGGGAAGTCATGAGCAGATTGGTAAAATTGGGTTTGGGGATGGCCTTGGCGCTGATCGTTTCGTTCACTGCGATAGCCGCGGAGGTTCAGCCGTATTTCGAGCTTTCCGGGCAGGGCGGATTTTTCAAGCTGCCGTTCCCGACCGATCTTCGGCGGAACGCGGACGGGACCATCAGCCTGGCGGATTTTCCGCCCACGCTTTTGGTCGGCCTGGTCGGGACCTACCCTCGGCAGGCGGAAAAGAACGGCTTCAGCACCGCCACCAGCATCTACTTCCGCTTCACCGGCGCGATCAAGACCGAGGCCCTGCCCAAGACCGCGAAGGACTCGATCCAGCCCGGCTCCTCAATCCTGCTCATAGACCTGGGCAAGGATTCCCCCGAGCATGGCCGGAAATTCCCGCTGATCTGGAAATTTTACGACCAGCGCCAGACTTGGGCGAGCGGCGGGCCCAATATCCTGGCGCTCATGCCGCTCCCCGGATTCATGCTCAGAGAAAATAATACTTATGCCGCTCTAGTCCTCAAATCCGTCGGCGCCATGAGCCCGCCGGCGCTCGAGCAAATTCTGGGCGGCCAGGAGCCCAAGGGAAAATTCGGCAAGAAAGCCGTGCAGGTTTATCTTCCGCTCAAGCAGTGGCTTTCCGAGCCGGGCTGTCCGGTGAAAAAAGAAGACCTTGCCGCGGCCACGGTTTTCACGACCGGGAATCCCGCGGCGGAGATGCTTAGAATCTGGAAGGCGATCCAGGAGATGCCCACGGTGAAACTAATCGCCCCGATCACGCTCGATCGCGAATACCCGGACTTTTATGTGCTCAAGACCGTCTGGCTCGCGCCCCAGTTCCAGACCGGCCGGCCTCCGTTCAGCTTCGTGGGCGGCGAGATCAAGTATGATAAAAACGGCAAGCCCATCGTGCAGCGCTACGAAAAGTCCCCGCTCGTGATCACCATCCCCAAAGGCGCCATGCCCGCCGCCGGTTTCCCGCTACTCCATTTCATCCATGGCACCGAAGGCGTGTCCTCCCAGGTGGTGGACCGCGGCAAAACTTTTGACCCCAAGGGCCTGCCCGAAGCCGGCAAAGGCCCCGCTTATGTGGTAGCTCGGCGCGGCATCGCGGCCTTCGGCTCCGCGCTCAACCAGAACGGCGAGCGCCACGGCGACAAGACCATGCTGCTCTATTACTCGTTCTTCAACGCGAAGGGCGTCAAGAACAATGTGATCCAGAGCGCGGCCGAGCAGGTGATGCTGCTCAAGCTGTTCAAGCAAATCAAGATTCCGGCCTCGCTCTGCCCGCAGACCAAAGTCGCGGGCAACGAAATCTTTTTCGACTCGACCGAATTATTCTCGATGGGCCAGTCGCTCGGATCGCTCGTGCTCGGGCTGTATGCCGGAGTCGAGCCGTCGCTCAAGGCGATCATCCCCTCGGGCGAAGGCGGGCACTGGGGATTGTTCGCCTCGCGCGGAAATTTCATTGACCTGGCCAGCCTGAACCAGAGCGGCAAGGGCATGTTCGAGGCGATCAAGGTGGACATGTTCCATCCCATCATGTGCATCTTCCAGACCGCGCTTGCGCCCGCGGACCCGCTCACCTTCACCCCCTACATCATTGACCGGCCGCTCCAAGGCGATCCCAAAAATGTCTGGATGGCCATCGGGCTTTACGACCACTTCTTCCGGCCCGAGTCCCAGAACGCCATCCTCGCCGGACTCGGATTGGACATGGCCGGCTCGGTGATTGACGACCGGGCCCTGCAATCTCTCGAACTGCGCGGCAGGAAAGTTCTCGAGTATCCTGTTACCGACAATATTAAAGGGGGTGGCCGGGCCACCACCGGCGTGGCCGTGCAATATCATATGGACAACATCCTGGACGGCCACCATGTCAACTACCAACTCGACGATCCCAAATACCAGTACGGCTGCTTCCTGCAAAGCTTCGTCCAGTCCGGCGATGCCCAGGTCTATGCGCCTAAAAGCTCGGATTCGTCTTGCGGGAAATAGGTTTTTTGCGCGGGGACACTTACGGAAGGAAAGCATCCCGAGCCATGAGAAAACGGGGGGATTCCTTGCTCCGCGGCCGGATCTGATTTATAATTTTAGTATGAGCCCGAAAGTCCAGATAGACGGGGAGAAACTCGCGGAATTTTGCCGGCGCAACAAGATCAAGAAGCTGTCGCTGTTCGGCTCGGTTTTGCGCGAAGACTTCCGGCCGGAGAGCGATGTGGATGTTTTGGTGGAGTTGGAGCCGAATGCCGGGGTGGGCCTGATCCGGTTTGCCGGGATTGAGTTTGAACTTTCCGAACTTTTGGGCAGGAAGGTTGACTTAAACACGCCTAACAGCCTGAGCAAGTATTTCCGAGATGAAGTTCTGAACGAGGCGCAGGTGCAGTATGACTCGGCACAATGAACTGGTCAGATTCAAGCACATGCTGGATTTCGCGCGGGAGGCCGTGCAATTTTGCAAAGACGAATCCCGCTCGGATCTGGATGGAGACAGGCAGTTGCAGTTAAGCGTATTGCACTTGGTGGAGTTGATTGGAGAAGCCGCTTCCCAGATTCCGAAGGAAACTCGAAATAAATATTCTGGAATTCCTTGGAGAAATATTATCGGCATCAGGAATCGCATCATTCATGGTTATGACTTCGTGGATTTCAACATCCTGTGGGATACGGTTAGGAATGACCTC
>CAIUDS010000719.1 GCA_903897985.1 uncultured delta proteobacterium | reverse complement strand
TCGCAAATTCTTGAGCTACGAATGGCAAGCCAGCCTCTCAGGAACAATTCATTTTGAAGTCCAAGCGAAGAATGCCTTTCGCAATTCCGCCGGGCGGGACAGATATTTTGAGCAAGGCATGGATCTCTTTCTCCGTCCTGCGTTTGACTTGACCCCTGGAAATGGATTAAAAGAAAAGCGGGCAAGAACAACGGAATTTCATTTAGGGAGGAACGATTATGAAGCAGACGATCAAGGATCTGTTGACGGAGCGGGAAGCCAAACTCAAAAATAAGACCTTCCTGTTCTGGGAAGAGGACCAGGTCAGTTATACCAAGCTGCGGGAGACCGCGGAACGGATCGCGTCCAGCCTGGCCGCAAAGGGACTGGAGAAGGACGACAAGGTCTGCATCTGGCTCCAGAACCGGCCGGAGTTCCTTTACATGATGTTCGGGTGCGCCTTGTCCGGGACGGTGCTGGTGCCCATCAACACCCAGTTCAAGCAGGAGGAGGCCCTATATATCCTTGAGAATTCCGACGCCAAGTTGCTGGTGACCCAGCCCGAGTTCCTGGATATGGTTTCCCAGATCCGGCCGAAGTGCCCGAAGCTGAAGGAAGTGGTGGTAGTGGACACCGCGCCGGCGGGGACCACGCCGTTTGCACAGTTGTATGAGCCGGCTAAAAAAGTGGACCGCTCGATCGCGGAAGAAGACATCGCCGGGATCATCTACACCTCCGGTACCACCGGCTACCCCAAGGGCGTGCTGCTTACCCATAAGAACTACCTGACCAACGCCTGGCAGATCACGGAAGCCGCCAGGATGACCGAGGCCGACCGGTTCATGTGCATCCTGCCCCTGTTCCATGTCAACGGCCAACTCGTAACCGTGCTCGCGCCGCTCTACGCCGGCGCCAGCATGATCCTGACCAAGGGCTTCTCGCCCAAAGATTTCCTCGCCCGGCTCGCCCGCTACCAAGCCACCGCCTTCTCCGGCGTGCCCACGGTTTATGCCATCCTCAATAACCAGCCCGACGCGGAAAAATACGACCTGTCCCGACTCCGCTTCTGCATCTGCGGCGCCGCGCCCATGCCGGTCGAGGTGTTCGAGACCTTCGAGCGCAAATACAAGGCCTTCATCCTGGAAGGATACGGCTTGTCCGAAGGCACTTGCGCCAGTTCGATCAACCCGCTGGACGGCACGCGCAAGATCGGATCCATCGGCATGCCCCTTAAAGGACAGGAGATGCGGATTGTGGACGATAAGGACCAGGAGACGGCCCACGGCGCAGTGGGCGAGATCGTGGTCCGGGGAGAGAATGTGATGAAGGGTTATTACCGGAACCCGGCGGCCACGGCCGAGACCTTGAAGAACGGCTGGCTCCATACTGGGGACCTGGGCTATCAGGACCCGGACGGATACTTCTTCATCTCGGGTCGGAAAAAGGAAATGATCATCCGGGGCGGCGAGAACATTTATCCCAAGGAGATCGAAGAGGTTTTGTATAAGCATCCGGGGGTGATGGACGCCGCGGTGGTGGGTCTGCCCGATAAAGTCTGGGGCGAGGAAGTCGGCGCGTTCATTGTGCCCAAAGCCGGCTCGACCATGACCGAGCCGGAGATGATCGAGTATTGCAAGGAGCGCATCGCCAAATACAAATGCCCGCGCCGGGTGTTCTTCTGGGAGGCTCTGCCCAAAACCGCGACCGGCAAGATTCAGAAACGCAAAATTCTGGACCAGTATCTGGAAAAACAAAAAGCATGAAGGTCATCCTGTTTGGCGCCACCGGCATGGTCGGGAGCGGGGTGCTCCGGGAATGCCTGCTCGACCCGGAAGTGGAACAGGTGCTCGCGATCAGCCGGCGCGAAACCGGCCAGTAGCATGCAAAGCTGCGCGAAGTCCTGCACCAGAACTTTTTCGATTTCTCCTGGATCGAGGACCGGCTCGCGGGATATGACGCCTGCTTTTTTTGTCTCGGAGTCTCCGCCGTGGGCATGAGCGAGCGGGATTATGCGCGCATTACCTACGACCTCACCATGGTCGCGGCGCGAGCGTTGCTCAAACCAAACCCGGGCATGACCTTCATCTATGTGTCCGGCGCGGGCACGGATTCGAGCGAGCGGGGCCGGATGATGTGGGCGCGGGTCAAGGGCAGGACCGAGAACGATCTGCTCAAGCTGCCGTTCAAAGCCGCATACATGTTCCGGCCGGCGTTCATCCAGCCGCTGCACGGGAGCGCGCCGCGCACGCGGCTGCTCAAATTTTTTTATGCGGTGCTGGGTCCGCTCTTCCCGCTATTCAGGACGGTCCTGCCCAAATATGTGACCACCACCGAGCAGGTCGGCCGCGCCATGCTTGAGGTTGCCAAACATGACGGCGCGAAGCGCGTGCTCGAGAACCGGGACCTTAACGACCTTGCCGGCCGGCCTTCGTGAACAGCAGGATCGCTTTCAGTCCAGGAACTTTTTTGCCAGAATCACGGCGCCGCCTCCGAGCGGGGAACTGATGGAAAATTCGCCCATCAAACGCTTCCATTTGCCCGCCAAGGCTCTCGTTGTCTCTCCGATTCCATTGGATATGCCAGGCCCCACTGGTCGCGGAGTTCGTCGAGAAGTTGCATGAGCTCGAGGCTTTTTTTGTGGGTCATGAGCGGACTTTCCAATAACCCCTCCCGCAAGCAGCGCCCCACTTCCGCGGCCTCGTAGTTATAGCCGTTGCCGATCATCAAGACCTTTTCGTTCAAGACCGTTTCGCCGTCCTTCAAGAGGCTCAGTTCCTGCGAGCGCCAGAACGGCGCATGAATCTTGAGCATCGCCTCGGTCCCCATGATCCAGCCGTCCGACGGTGTCCGGGTCTTGATCGCGCTGCCTATCCTCTTATCATCTCTTATTACTTGCCAATGCAGAACTTTGAGAAGATCAATTCCAGGATTTCGTCGCTGACCGTTGCGCCCGTGAGTTCGCCCAAAGCTCCAATCGCTTTCCTCAGTTCCGCGGCCATGAATTCCTCGCTCAGTTTTTTATCCAGCGCCTCGAGGGCCTGCTCGAGCCGAGCCCGGGCCTGTTTGATCAGCTCCAGTTGGCGCTGGCTCGAAACCAGGGCATCCTCCCCGGAAAGCTCGCCCTGCCAGATCATGGCCTCGATTTTCCGCCGCAGCTTTTCCAGCCCGGTCCCCTTCTTGGCCGAAATTTCGAGAACCGGCTCCTTGTTCACCAATCGAGTCAAATCCTTTTTCGAGAGCCTGCGCTTGCGGTCAATTTTATTCAGCAGCGCCAACCGGCGGAGGCCGCTGGTTTCTTTGAGCAATTTGCGATCCTTGCCGGAGAGCGGCTCCGAGGCGTCGAGGATCAACAGGATCAGGTCTGCCTCGGTGATGGCTTTTCGACTGCGCCGCACACCCTCGCGCTCGATCTCATCGGCGTGCTCCCTGATCCCGGCGGTGTCCGAGAGCCGGACCGGCACGCCGGAGATGACGATCAATTCCTCCACCACATCGCGGGTGGTCCCGGGAATGGGCGTGACGATTACGCGGTCGCGTTCGAGCAGCGCGTTCATGAGCGTGCTTTTGCCGACATTGGGTTTTCCCGCGATCACCAGCTTGATGCCCTCGGACAGGATCATGCCGGCCTGAGCTTTTTTGGACAACTCGCCCAACTGTTCCAGGTTATTCTCCAACCGCTCCCGGACTTGTTCCCGGCTCACGAATTCGAGTTCTTCCTCGCTAAAGTCCAGCCCGGCCTCGAGCTCGGCCAGGAGCACGACCAGGTCCGAGCGGATGGTCTTGATCCTGCCTCCCAGTTCTCCGCTCAAGCCCCGGAGCGCGGCCGAGGCGCTCGCGCCGGTCTGGGCAAAAACGAGGGAAGCGACCGCTTCGGCCTGGGCGAGATCAATGCGGCCGGCGAGGAAAGCCCTTTGCGTGAACTCGCCCGGCGCGGCCAGCCGGGCGCCGGCATTAAGCGCGGCCTCGATCACTTGCCGCAGCACCACCGGCCCGCCGTGGCATTGGAACTCGACCACATCCTGCCGGGTGTAGCTTTTCGGCCCGCGCATGACCAGCACGATGGCCTCGTCAATTCTTTCGCCCTTCGCCTTGACCCAGCCGTAAGCGGCCTCGAAGCCTTGCATGTGGGACGGCTTGCGCGTTCCCTCAAAAAGCTCATCCGCGATCCGGAGCGCGTCCGGGCCGCTTATGCGCACGATCCCGATCCCGGCCAGACCCGGCGCGGTCGCGATCGCGGCTATGGTGTCGAAATCTTGATCCCGTGTTTGCTCAACCATGACAAAGCCTCTCCCACCAGGTAAAAAGAACCGGTGACCACAATCAGGTCGTCTTTTTCGCCGCGCCACAAGGTTTCCTCGAGCGCCTTTCCGGAATCCGGCGAGAAAATGATTTCGCCGGAAAAATCCTCGAGCGCGTGTTCAAACATTTCCCGGGGAGCCGCGCGCTGGACCTGGGCCTGGGAAATGACGATTTTTTTGGCGCGAGCCTTGAGCTCGGAGAAGAATCCCGGGAGGTCCTTGTCCTGGCTCAGGCCGGCGATGAGGTTCAGGCGCCGGCCCGGATAAACCAGGTCCAGGGTTTCCATCAGGGCTTTGGCGCTCTCGCGGTTGTGGGCGCCATCGAGGATGACCTGGCGACCTTTGAATTCAATCTGCTGGAACCTTGCGGCCAGGTTCGCATTCTCAAGTCCCTCCCGGATCGCGTCTTGAGAAATTTTCCCGGCTTGGGTATCGAGCAGGTCCGCGGCCAGCACGGCGCAGGCGGCATTGATCATCTGGCGCGGCCCGATCATCCGGGTCTTGAGCATGATCAAATTCCTTTTTCCGAACAGGTCAAACACCATCTCGCCGGGCTTGATCGAGACCAGATGCCAATGGTAGCAGTCTTCCACCTGGAACAGCTTGGCCTTGACCTCGCGCGCCCGTTCCTGAAAAACCTTCCGGGCCAGCCGGGGCTGGAGCGACAGGATGGTCCTTATCCCGGGCTTGATGATCATGGCCTTCTCGAGCGCGATCTTGGGGAGGGTTTTGCCCAGGATGTCGGTGTGGTCATAGCTGATGGGGGTGATCACGGCCAGGACCGGGGAGCAGATATTGGTCGCGTCATATCTTCCGCCCAGGCCGGTCTCGAGCACGGTGTAGTCCACTTTCTTTCCCGCAAAATAATGGAACGCGGCCGCGGTAAGCAGTTCAAAATAAGTCACCTCGCCCAGGGCCGGGTTTTTTCTCACTGCGTCCACCCCGGGCCGGAGCGCCAGGACCGCAGCCGCCAGTTCTCGGTTCGTGATCGTGTGCTCGGCGATCGAAATCCGCTCGTTGACCCGGAGCAGGTGGGGCGAGGTGTAGAGGCCGACCTTGTAACCGGCCGCGGTGAGGATTGACGAGATCATCTTGGAGGTTGATCCCTTGCCCTTGGTGCCGGCGACATGGATGGCCTTGAGCCTTTTTTCCGGCGAGCCCACATGCGCGAGCAGGGTGCGGACCCGCTCGAGGTTCATGGCCCAGCCGTCATAGGGATAACGGAGCGCGCGCTCGTAGTTGGTGAACTTTGAGAGGAACCCCAAACCCTTTTCGATTATTAGTTTTGAACCCCGCTTAGTCATTGGCAATTTCGCGTTTATATTATATCTTTATCTGCGCCGAATTGTAGCGTCAGGTCTTGTGCCTGACCGATTATTGCAAGGCACCCACAAGGGGTGCCGCTACCCACGAAGATGAATGAAATTATTATAGGAGGCGGTCTCGCCGGGGTCGAGGCGGCTTGGCAAATCTTAAAACGCGGCGGCAAGGTCCGGCTGTTCGAGATGAAGCCGAAGAAGTTTTCGCCCGCGCACCGGTCGGAGAACCTGGCGGAGTTGGTCTGCTCCAATTCCCTCAAGGCCAAGTCCATCGAGAACGCCTCGGGCCTCTTGAAGGAGGAGATGAAATTGCTCGGGTCCCTGGTGATGGAATCGGCGGAGAAATTTGCGGTGCCCGCGGGCGGGGCCCTGGCGGTTGACCGGGACAAGTTTTCCGAATACATCACCGGCCGGTTGATGGCGCAACCCGGGTTCGACTTGATCAAGGAAGAGGTGACGGAGATTCCGAAAGAGGGGATCGTGATCATCGCCACCGGGCCGCTCACCTCGGACGCTTTTGCCGCGGAACTCGAGCGGATGAGCGGGTCGGCGCGGCTTTATTTCTACGACGCGATCGCGCCGGTGATCTACGCGGACTCGGTCAATATGCAGATCGCGTTCCGGCAAAGCCGGTATGACAAGGGCGGGGACGACTATATCAACTGCCCGCTGAGCCAAGAGGAATACGAGCGGTTTTATAATGAACTGATCAAGGCGGAACTGGTCGCGTTCCGGGAGTTTGAGGAGCCGAAATTTTTTGAGGGCTGTCTGCCGATCGAGGAAATGGCGCGGAGGGGCAAGGAAACGCTCTGCTACGGGCCGATGAAGCCCAAGGGGCTGCTTGACCCGCGCACCGGGAGGGAGCCATTCGCCGCGGTCCAACTTCGGCAGGAAAACTTGAGCGCGGAGCTATACGGCGTGGTCGGTTTCCAGACGCGGCTCAGGTATCCCGAGCAGGAGCGGATTTTCCGAATGATCCCGGGATTGGAAAACGCGGAGTTCGCAAGACTGGGGAGCATGCACCGCAACACCTATCTGAACTCGCCTGGTCTGGTTGCCGAAGATCTGTCACTGAAAAAGGACCCCCGGGTCTTTTTCGCCGGGCAGATCACCGGGGTGGAAGGATACCTGGAGAGCGCTTCTTGTGGCATTGCCGCAGGCATCTACGCCTGGTTCCGGGCGCAGGGAAAACCACCGCCTTTGCTTCCAAACGAAACCACGATCGGCTCGCTGCTCCATTATGTTTCCGCGGAACGGAGAGGGGAGTTTGTCCCGATGAACGCGAACTGGGGCATCTTCCCGCCCGCGGACCCGGGGGTGCGGAAAGCGGACCGCAAGAAATTCATGGCGGAGCGGGCGCTTGCGGCGCTACGCGACTATGCGGGGCGGTTGGGGACTTAAATGTAATGAAGATTACAATTCAAAACCTGAAGTTTTTCTATGGGTTCACCTTTTTTATGAACCTGGGCGTGGGCATGCTCGGGCTGGGCATCCCGCTGTTTGCGCTCAAGCTGGGCGCGAACAATGTCGAGCTGGGCGCGATTGGGGCGATCGGGTCCTTCGTTTACATTTTGTTCGTCCCGTTCTCCGGCGGGATCACGGACCGGTTCCCCAAGAATGTCCAGGCCGGGATCGGCGCGATTTTGTTCGGGGCCATGATCGGCCTGATCCCGTTCGTGCCCAGCCTTTATTGGATTTATCTGATCCTCGTTTGCTACATCATCGGCTTGGCCCTGGTCTGGCCCGCGCTCGAGGCCACCATGAGCCACTACTTCTCGGGCAAGGACCTGGCCCGGGGCGCCGGCTGGTATAACCTGTCCTGGTCCTCCGGCGCCATGATCGGGATTTATATCGCGGGCTGGATTTACGCGCGCGAGCCGGGGCTGGTTTTCTGGAGCGCCGGGGGCATCTGCATTTTGAACGGCATTATCTTCATGAGCTTGTTTCGGGTCCCGCCGAAACCGGAAGAGGTCGTAACCAACGGCGAGAGCGGACCGGAGTATCTGCTCTATCTGTTCTGGCTGGCGAACGCGATGAGTTATTTCGCCATGAACGAAATCCGGAACATCTACCCCAAGCTGGCGCGGGACCTGGGTTTTTCGAGCGAGAACCTCGGGTTCCTTTTGCTCTGCCTGACTTTCGCGCAAGCCTCGTTGTTCGTAATCCTCAACCGGACCGCGCGCTGGCATAATAAATTCTGGCCCCTGACCTTTTCCATGGTGCTGGTCTTGGCCGGGCTGATCCTCACTTATTTCTCGCAAAGCATGGCCGCGTTCGCCGTCGCGTTCCTGCTAATCGGCGCGGGTGGCGGGATCTCCTACACCGGGAGCCTGTATTACGCGGTGAGCCTGTCGCCGAAGCTGGCCGGCTCAAGGAGCGGCTGGCATGAATTTTATGTCGGGCTGGGCGGCCTGGCCGGGCCTTTGCTCGGCGGTATTTTCGCCCAGTATATTGGCGTGCGCAGTCCTTATCTCATGTCCGGCGCGCTCGTGCTGGTCATGATGGCCATCCAGTTCGTTTATCGCAAACGCGCCGCGTCCTTGCGGTGAGCCGAGGCGACACCCTGGAGGATGGCGAGGAACCGCTCCCAATCCTGAACGCTGATATAATCCGGCGGGGTCAGGTGCGGGAAGCTCCGGCTCATCCAGAGGTAGAATTCCTCGCGGTCGCTTTCGGAAACCATCCCCTTGCCGGAGTAGCCCGGGATGTCCTTTACATAGGGGCAGTCCTCCGGGAACAGGCCCGCGCGAACGGTCTGCGGGGTCATGTGGTTGCACCACCCTGAAACCTGCTGCCGCGAGGTATAGATGGCGCAGAGCGCGGAATTGTCGCTTGAGCGGAGCAGGTGCTTGCAGGGCAGGTCCGGGATGATGGTCAGACGGTTCCGGAACATGACCGAACCGTAGCAGCATTGGCCGCATCTGCGGCAGATGCTTTCTTCGGAAAACTTGCTTTCGATCTCGGCCGGAATCGGGAGCTGTTTCCGGATCCGGAAAAAATCCGCGAGCAGGTTGATGCTCATGGTTGCGGGGGCTCCGTCAACTCGAGCTGATAGCCGTCCGGGTCAGTGAGGAAACAAATTTTCATCCCGTCCGGAGTGGTGAAAACGGGCCGGAGCGGCTTGATGCCGAAGCCGGAAAGTTTTTCCAGGTATACCTCCATCCCTTGCACCCGGAGGCCGAGATGCAAGAACCCGTCTTTGATTTCCGGCGGATGAGAATTTTCCCGGTTATGCACCAGTTCCAGTTCCAGGCCGTTTCCGCCTTCCATGAAAATCAAGGTGGTTTTTAGATGCTTGAGCGCGAGTTCGCGGCTCTGGTTGAAACCGAGCCGCTGGTAAAATTCGACCGAGCGCGCCGGGTCGGAAATCCTGAGGGCCAGATGCGAGAGCTTCATATTATGAGATTATCAAATTTTGCTGGGAGCGCAAAATATGGTTTGTTTGCGCGGCCAAAGCCTGCTAATTTAGGGCTGCTTAGGAGGACGGAGATGACGGAGCTGATTTCCGGTTATGAGGAAGAGGGCATCGGGTATCTGGCGGTATTGGTGACGACCAAGGACAAGGCCGAGGCGCTGATGATCGCGGAGCAGGTGGTTTCGGAGAAGCTGTGCGCGTGCGCGAACCTGATCGAGCCGGTGACCTCGGTGTTCCTGTGGAAAGGCAATATCGAACACGCCGCGGAATGCCTGATGATCATCAAGACCCCGTCGGACCTGTTCCGGCCGCTGCTGGACCGGATCAAGCAGCTCCATTCCTACGATGTGCCCGAGATCATCGCGTTGCCCATCCTGGCCGGGAACCCGAGCTATTTGAAATGGATTGACGAGGTGACCGGGAATTTGTTGATGGACTGATTGGCAATGCCTTAAGCCAAAACCCCAAAAAGTTATTGCTCAAACACCGCCAGCTTCACGCCCGCCGGGGCGAACGGCTCGATCCGGACGGTGTTCGCGCCATGCTTCAAATATTCTGTGACCTCCAGGCGCAGCGGTCTCTCAATGAACCCGCCGGCGTAATTGCCGTTCACGGTCACGCGCGCCGCGGCCTCGGGCGCGATATTTTCGCAGAGCAGATAGACCCGGACCTTGGCCAGATCAAGTTCGGCCGGGATTTCAAATTTGCCGTTGAACGGGTTGGCCTTGACCGGGCTGAGCGTCAATTTCAAATTGGGTTTCCACCAAGACTGCGCCGCCGGCGGCCCAGGCCGCCCAGTCTGGAGTTCCTTTATGCTTGAATCCAGCGTCACCGGGATTTCCAGCTTGGGCTTGGCCCCGGCTTTTAGCCTCATGGGCAGCTCGCGCTTCTCCGGCGCGAACACGAGCAGCACGCTTTCATAAGGCTCGAGGCTGAGGCTCACCTCCACCTGGTCGCCGCTGATCCGTTTATATTCCACCGCGGTGATCTCGTTCCTCATCGCGTCCCAGCATTCCGGCTCGCCCGCGGCGGTGATCCGGAACTTGAACGAACGGGTCCCGCCGGAGAGGTTCTGGTTGGCGATGAAGAAAATGTCATGTCCGTCTTTCACGCGGTGGAGCACATGCAGCCAGTTGTCGGTCCTGCCTGCGGTCACCTCCAGGGTCGGATGCACGCCCGCGTCCTGAGCGAGCGTCGCTTGAAGCTCCTTCGCCGAAGGCTTTTGCGGCAGCAGATAGGACCGGCCGCCCTTGAGCATGACCTTCTTGGCCGTGAGTCCCGGCTTGGGGTTTGAGCCCCAGATCGCCTGGGTCAAGTCGGTGATATCCTTGCTCGTCTTCCCGAGGTTCGCGGACTTGGTCGGCAAAAAACCATAGCCCATGACCACGCCGCCAGCCTCGAAGAAGGCCGCGGCCTTCAACATGGTTTCATATGGAATCACCTCAACGGGCGGCACGATCAAGATTTTATAACTTTCTCCGAAGAGCTTGATTTGCCGTCCCTCCAATTTGGTGTCCTGCTCGAAGACATCGTAAGGCATCCAATCGCAGTCAAACAGCGCATCCTGGAGCGCCGTGGTCATCTCCTCGGGCGGGATGGCTTTGCCGGCGTGCGCGCTGTTGCCCAGGAACAAGAGCGCGACCGGGGCCGTATGTTTCCCTCCGGTCAGCATCAGGTTCAAGCGGCTGGTGTAGTCCGCGAACACGCGGTAGAGCGGCCAGCGCGGCTCGAACCCGCCGTTGTAAAAATAGGGCGGGCAGTCGGTGTCGTAGGGGGCGCGGGGATTGAACGAGTGCGGGATGAGGAAATTTATTCCGCTCACCTGCATCTGGTCGGTGTTCCATTTCATCTCCGGGTAGGTCAGGTCCTGGCCGCGCGCGCCGAAAATTTCGACCATAGTCAGGTCGTCCTTCTTGCCATAGACATGCGAGATGGAGCTGCCCAGCTTGGCCATCTGATACATGCCCAGGGGCCGCTGTCCAGGCGGGAGCTGCTTGAAGACCAGGTCAATCCCGCCCATGTCCGAGTATTTTTGAAGCTGGAACATGTTGCCGGCGCAGAGGTTCTGGTTGAGATATTCGTGGCTGTGTTCGAGGAAATGTCCGATCGAGAGGACTCGATGCGCATGGCACCACTCCGTGATCCCGCCGTAAAAAGTTTTGCCCCACGCTTCCGCCTTGGCGTCCTGATATTGATATTTCGCCGCTACCTGGTCCTCGCCGGACAGCTTGAACTTCCACGCCACGAGCGCCTTCTTCCAGTCCAGCCCGCGCGACTTGAGCATGGGGATAATCTCCGTGCCCCAGTCCCCGGGAGTCTCCGGCTCATCATAAAAGTATCCGACAATGGTCTTGCCGAAATCGTCCGGGAACCGGTCGTAATGCGGCTGATAAACCGTCTTCAAATACCAGTCCACCGCGTCCCGGCTCGCGCCGTCCACCAGGTACTTGCCGTCTCTTTTGGGGCCGTAGGTCCAAGTGAATTTCATGAGCGACCAGCGGCCCTCGGGCGCGGCCCATATCAATTTACCGGCCGTAACCTTCCCGGTCAGGTCCATCAGACTCGATCCGTCAATCCCGTCTCCGGAGTCAAGTCCCGCGATCACCGCGACCAGGTTTTTGCCGTAACCTTCCAGTTCGACCGGTTTCGGCCCTTCGACTGCCGCAGCCGTTCCGATTAAAACTTTGCTGCCGTATTCGCGGGGCACCTTTCCACCCACCTCTCCGCTCGGCCACCATTTCTCGTCAAAGATCCACATCGTCATGAAATGCTTCTTCGCGAATTCGAGACATATGGCCAGATCGCGGTACCAGCCCTCGCCCAGCCAGTCGGAATGCGGGCGGGACTCCGCGGTGAAGGTTCCGTTGCCGCCCTCGAGCACTTTTTCCAGTTCTTCCTCCATCCGCGCCCGGCTCTCGTCGCCATGCAGCCAGAAGAGCGGGCCGGTGTGAGAGCGAGCCTCGATCGGCAGCTCCCGGAAATCTTTCTCCATCTCGCCGAGGCTCTTTTCCGCTGCCGGCATGCGCAAAGCTGCGGCCAGCAGCGCCAAACCGATAATCCAGTTATTTCTCATTGGCCGGTTTCCTTTGAACTCTTAAACTTTGAAACTTTCAAACCTTTTAATTGGTGCCCGGGGAGGGAGTCGAACCCTCACGG
>CAIUDS010000718.1 GCA_903897985.1 uncultured delta proteobacterium | reverse complement strand
GGATCAGGATGAGCAGGCATCCGGTCAGGATTCCGGAAATGGGATAACTGCCCATGACCGCGCCCGCGATCAGGAACGGGAGCGCCACCAGCGATGCGACATAAACATCGCCTCCTCCTCCCAGCATCTTGCCGATCAGCAATTTGCGCATGGGTTGCGGAGTGGTCTGCTGGAAAATCCAGGTGCCCAGGTTGAATTCCTGCCCCATGGCATGGCTGACCTGGCCCGGAAGCACCAGCGTCCATAACAAAGCCTGGTAGCAATAGACCGCTATGCAGAGGTGGTCGTAAAGCGCGGTCATGTCCGGGTTGCGGGTGACCCGCTGGATGGCCACGGCATAGGCGGTAAGCAGGACGCAGATCACCAGCGAGATGACTCCGGCGCCGAGCATCCGCCGCGGCCGCCAGCTGATCCTAAGCAGCCGCCACGCCTCCGGGACCCGCATCGCCCAGCGCAGTTCCATTATTGGACCTCTTCCGCGGAAATCTTCTTGTAGATGTCCTCGATGTCGCCCTGCTGCTCCCGGATCGAGAGCACGCCGATCCCGGCCCGCACCAGCGAGGCATTGATCTCGGCCAGCACCGCCCGCTCCTGGGACAATGCGAAATTAACGGTCATGCCCTCGCAAGCCCGGAGCGCCACCCCGGGCGCGGCCGCGATGATCTGTTTCGCCTTGTCCGCCGATCCGGTTACCTCGATCGAGACCTCCCGCGCCCCGCGGATCCGGGCCAAAATCTCTTCCACCCCGCCGCTCGCCCGGAGCACGCCCTTTTCGATGATCACCACATAGGAACAGAAGTCGGATAACTCGGTCAGGATATGCGAACTGATAATGATGGTCTTGCCCAGTTTCTTGAAGTTGCGGAGCACCTCCCGCATCTCCATCCGCGCCTTGGGGTCCAGCCCGGAGAGCGGCTCGTCCAGCAAAAGCACCGGCGGGTCGTGGACCAGGGTCTTGGCAAACACCAGCCGCTGCTTCATCCCGCGCGAGAGTCCGGAAATGAGCGTATTGCGTTTCTCGGTCAGGGCGATCATTTCGAGCAATTCCGTGACTCGGGCGCCGATTTTGGACGGGGCCATGCCGCAGGCGAGTCCGAAATAGGCCAGGAAATCCTCGCTGGTCACATTTTCGTAAAGCGAAAAAAAGTCGGGCATGAATCCGATCCGACGCCGGACCTCCAGCGGCTGCGTTTCCGGGTTGTATCCGAGCACCGAGGCCGAGCCGAAATCCGGCCGGATCACCGTGGACAGGATCTTCATAAAAGTGGATTTGCCCGCGCCGTTGGGACCGATCAGGGCGCAGATTTCGCCCTCCGGAATGGCCAGGTCCAGCGCTTTCAGCGCCACCACATTCTCGTATTCCTTCCGCAACCGGCCGGTCTTGATCACGGTTTCTATTTCTTTCGATTCAGTCATTTTATTTTTTCGGTCTAGGTTCCCTCTCTCCCGCACTGACTTCCGAAAAATAACTTCGTTACACCAAGCAGTCATTCCCGGCTTGACCGGGAATCCAGTTTCCCGTCGTCCCCGGCCTGGACCGGGGACCCAGATTTAAACTGGTTCCCCGTCCCCGATCAGGTCGAGGACAAGCTTGCACGGGGACAGACCTGGATTCCCGCGTTCGCGGGAATGACCGCGGAAACCAAATAGCGATTTCGAGAAATTGGCCTTTTTCGGCATCCTCCCGGGTTGGCTAATGATAAAAGGACAACGCCCGGTTGTCAAGGTTCCTCCCGGCTGATATAATCGCACGCGGAGGAAGTGCTCAAGGGCATCGAGGCCGCGAAAAAGAGCCGCACCTTTGCCCAAAATTTCCGCGGCTATATCGAGAAGAAGGGCGATTCGGTGGACGACCTGATCGCCAAGATCAAGGAGATCCTGCCTTAGTTCGGTGTTTCTTCAGCCGCAGATTCCATCGCCCCGAGAAAATTGCCGTAAGTAGCCAAGTAGCCGGTTACTTGGCTACTTACTGCAATAGCTTCGGTGGGTAAGAATTTTGGAGATTGGGCTCGGAAGAGCGAAGGCCTAAAGTGAAGGAGCGCGAAAGCCCGCGACGGGACCGGGTCATGCCGCCGCATCAATATGTGACTCGATTGCAGGCTATTTTATGCGATAAAGACCCTCGGCGAATAAGTCCTTGAGTTCCGAAAGTTTGGTCCGGGCCAGGTATTCGCGGAACTGATGGTTGGACCTCTCCAGTTGGTCGCCTAATAGACATTTCTTGCCCGCGCACACCGATCTCCCAAACAGGCAGTCGCAAGATCCGAATTTTCCGTCCACGGCCTCGTAAATGTCCAGCAAGCTGATCCGGCCGCTTTTTCGCGCCAATTGATAACCCCCGCGCGGGCCCATCATCGAATCCACCAAGCGTTCCCTTCGCAAGAGCTGCATCACCTTATCCATGCGTCTTTCCGAAACCCGGAGCGCTTCCGCCATTCTCCGCACCGACCGCCACTGGTCCTCCTTGCCCGCCAGGAACGCCATCGCATGCAGCGCCAACCCCGCCGGCTCCGATAGTTTCAACATTTGTCTCATGCCCGCCTCCTTTCGATCAAATTTCTGTTCTATGGATTTCAAATCGTTATGCTTATAACTTTTGCTCCGCCCTCTACCACCTTCCGCGTCGCTCCAGAACCGCGCCCGCCCGTGTATCCTTTTCTTTCGCCTTAAATTCTATCACGCCGACTTGATCGCAGCAAGTAGCCAAGTAACCGGTTACTTGGCTACTTACTCCAATAGCTTCGCGGTTTTGAGAACTGGAGATTTAACCGACAATGCGGCAAAGAAACGCGGAAGGGAATCGAGACCGCGAAAAAAAGCCGAACCTTTGCCCAGAATTTCCGCGGCTATATCGAGAAAAAAGGCGACTCGGTGGACGACCTGATCGCCAAAATCAAAGAAATTTTCCGCTAGAGCCGCTGTTCTTAACCAGGTTCTAGACCCGAACGACAATTCACCGCATTCCCTTATCCGCAAAGGCCCAAAACTAGGGACAGTCCCTAGTTTTGATTGATGATCTTGGGCGTTGAACCACTGCTTATTCTGGTATTCTGGTACCAGAATACCAGATTGAGAGATTTTGCTCGGGCGTTCAAGTGTCCGAGGCTTGAATCGGCGGCCGCGGGAGGAAGTGCTCAAGGGCATCGAGGCCGCAAAAAAGAGCCGCACCTTTGCCCAAAACTTCCGCGGCTATATCGAGAAGAAAGGCGACTCGGTGGACGACCTCATCGCCAAAATCAAGGAAATCCTGCGCTAACAACTCAGGTCTGGGCGCGCACACTCTCCTGGCCTTCGTAGCCGCAGATTTCTGCGGCGGAGTAGGCTGGCTGTGCACCTTAAAATTATTTTCACCGCAAAGGCGCGAAGAGCGCGGAGAATTCGGCATTCGGAATTCGGAATTGGGAATTCGGGAACTCGGAACATCATTGGAACCGCAGATTAACGCCGATGGACGCGGATAAACCAATTGGAACCACCAAGACACCCAAGACCCCAAGAATTTTCAGCTACTCAAAAGAATTCCTCCTGCCTTTGTGACTTGGTGGTTAAAGGTATTCGGAATTCGGGAACCCGGAACACGGAACCCGAAACCCGAAACTCGCAACCCAATTTGATCCACCGATTGACGCCGATGGACGCAGATAATTTATTCTTAATCGGAAAAACATCTGATCTCACCGCAAAGAACGAAAAGGTCGCAAAGAATTCAATCTTGATTCATCCGCCGATGAACACAGATAATTTATTCTTACTTTGCAAATCCTGGCATGCAAAAAGAATTCAAGCCCAGGAAATTGAGCCGCAGATTAACGCCGATGGACGCAGATAATTTATTCTTAATTTGCAAATTCTGGCCTGCAAATTTTGCGAGAAACATACTCGCCCGGAGTCCTGTCCGCCGTAGCTCAGTACGCTTAGCGAAGGAGGAAGTCCTGCCCTGCAGGACGAAGTAGGGTGTCTAACTTGTCCACCGTAGTCTGGACGAAGGAGGACTTGTCCTACGTAGCCTCTTCAAGCTCGAACATTCAGTCGGCGAAGTAGGATGTCCGGGTGTGACCCTGGAGTTCACGACCCCGCCGCATTTGGTAGCCTAGTTTTGAATTTATCAACTGGGCAATTTTAATTCTAAAGCAACTATCAAGCTATCTATCGAAGTTCTACGATGATCATTCAAGCTGCCAGGTCCTACTTGAATGCATGATTCAACTACCGTCCGCTTTACCTGCTGCTTCTCTCTATCGGACCACATTTTTCCGTTAGACCTTAAAATATTCCCTACCCTATCGGACCATTTGAGCTTTGAAGAGTGAAAGCCAGGCTGATCGAGATTCACTCCTCCAGACATATTTTTAATTGCTGATACATAGGAATCTAGGTTAATGAGATCTTCTATTTCGCTATCTTTCATATCCATGCAGATGGCCAAAGTATAATCACTAGCTTCTAAGATTCCGGAATCTGATGCCACTTTTACTGCTCCACGCCCTTCCTTGTCATTGTCAAGAAAGGCGTGAATATTGTAAACCTGATCTCTAAAAAATTTTGCCTTAAATCCAAGTTTAGAAGCTCCGCCCAAATATTCGATGACCAGAATATTTTTATCTATCGCATTTTTCAACTTGACAGACAAAGACTTTATATAGAAATCAAGCAGATTCTTATCTTCCTCTCCCTCGACGAGAAGGATTACGTATGCCCCAATTAAATTATCCGCCATCTGTATGCCAAGTGCATTACGGATATCCTCTATGCGCCTGGCCTTTTCTGCTCGGTGGCCGCGCACAATGATATTTTGGCCGATTTGCTCCCTTTCAACCAGTATAGCAGAATGAGTTGTAATAATAACCTGCTGTTTTCTCGATACGTCTTTTAATACTTGCCGCAAACCATGAATCGCTTCTGGATGAAGATGAGATTCTGGTTCTTCGATAGCATGAACGAGAGACTTTTCTCCAAGCCCTTCCTCGCTTACATGCTTCATAAGAGACATTGTGGCAAGGCTAATAATTCCGTCTCCTTTGGATGCCAGCTCCGTATTGGTTCCATCATCAACCATAATATTGAATCTTGATCGGAAAGTCTGATCCATTTGATCATTTTTGATGTTTATTGCCTTTATAGCAGGCATGAATGCTGAAATGGTTGTTTGTATTCTTTTTGCGATTTTGTCTAAGATTGGTTTTTGAATTTCCTGTAATTTAGCCATTAAATTTTGATATTGATGATTATCTTCAAGAGATGCCAATTCACCGCGTATTAGGCCCTCTACTATTTCTATCGCCTTGTCAGATGTCCTAAATGCAGGTATGTAGTTAGACGCAACGCGCGTCTTAATAAATTCTACGATTTGCTCCTTTTTTTCGTTTAAAGGCTTTTTCCCGGGGCCTTTCATAAGAATCTCTATGCTAATATTTTCTAGCCCGAACGAAAGCCTAATCTTAAGATTAGAAGCTGTTTCATAACCTAGTTTTGCGCTCTTTAACAATTTGATTTTATAGGCAGAACCGTGGACAATGGAGTAGGAGGATTCCATGGCACGGCGCAAGTTTTTGACCGATGCGATGTGGGAAAAGCTTGAGCCATTGC
>CAIUDS010000717.1 GCA_903897985.1 uncultured delta proteobacterium | reverse complement strand
TCGATCACCACCTGGTCCCCGGCGGAGCCGAAGGTTTTCTTGACCATGACCTCGTCCACCGCGGCTTCGGCCTCGGCCACGGTCCGGCACAAGATCACGCCCTTGCCCGCGGCCAGCCCGTCGGCCTTGACTACGATCGGCGCGCCGACTTTGTTCAGGTACTGCTTGGCCTGGGCGGGATTGGTAAAAGTCTCGAACGCGGCGGTCGGGATGCGGTATTTTTTAAGCAGGTCCTTCATGAAGACTTTGGAGCCTTCAATTTGAGCCGCCGCCTGGCTCGGCCCGAAGATGTGCAGCCCCTCGGCCGAGAAGCGGTCCACAATGCCCAAAGTCAACGGCACTTCCGGCCCGACCACCGTCAGGTCCGCGCGCAGCTCCTTGGCGGCCTTGAGCAGGCCCTCGATGTCCTCGCCTTTGACCGGCAGACACTCAGCCTGCTCCGCGATCCCGGCATTTCCCGGCGCGCAATAAATCTTCTCAACCTTCGGACTCTGCTTGAGCTTCCACACCAGCGCATGCTCGCGGCCGCCGGAGCCGACTACCAATATTCTCATTTCTTCCTCCCGTCCCTATTTTGGGCCGGTAATATGAACGTGGATTTGACCCGGAATTGCGAAAACAAAAAGTAAACAAGTTTGCCCAGTTAAGCCTACTAATTAAACATTTCTGACGCATAATCCTCATATCGAGCCATACAAATACGCATAACTCCTAAAAAATGGGTCCTTTTTGATACTTGGCCCCTCGACGCTCCCCGGTCAATTGTAAATAGCCCCGCTCGCACAGGAATTTCAGTTCTTGGCGCGCCTGGTTTCGGGATAGGTTGAACAAGGTTCGATAGTTGGCATTTGAAATGAAGTCCTTGACCGCAAGATGTTCCCGGAGCCGGGGAAGGCGTTTTGTAACCAAGGTTACGGTTCGGCTGACCGACAAGCTTAAATGATATTTTGCTCCTCGCCCCTTGCCGGAGAGTTCCACAATCCCCTTTTCGATCAACTCTTGGATCTCCCGATAAGCCGTATCGCGGTCCGATTGATTCAAGTCCTGGTAATCGTTGTTGGTGAATCCCTCACGCCCCTTGGCGACGAGCACCCGGCGTTGCCGCTCCGTGATCGGCAATCCCTTCACAAAGTTCACCCATTCCGGTGAGCCGATCTCAAAGATGGGTGTATTACGCAAGCGGACTTGGAAATCTCCACTCGTTAGTTCCAATTCCGGCAGATGGAGGAAGCTATTCTCCATTTCCTCGATCATGCGTGGGATGCCTTCTCCCTCCTCCCGCATCAGGCTATAGTCCACCAGTACTCGAACGATCAAAGGGTTGCGGCTGGCATGGATGGACTTCCGCTCCCGGAGCTTTTCCAGGGTGATCCCCTCCACAAGCCCGCCCGGGCTTTTCACCTCCATTCGGTCATCGAATATCCAAACCTCGATCTCCCGCGTGGTGATCGCGTAATCCCGGTGCGCCACCGCATTGATCAGGGCCTCCTGCCAGGCAAACTCCGGGTATTCCGGCATCTCTCTAAAAAATAGATCGTGGAGCTTCTCGGATTTCCTGACCAAAGTTCGGATATGATCACGGACGTTATCAATTAGCTTGGGCAATGGACCCTCAAACCTTTGTTCAATCACATTGCGTTCCCGGCCATGCTTTCGCTCCTTGCCCTCGACCCTGAACACCCGAACTCCCGCACGCGGATGATACGAGGCAAACTGCTCCTCCCGGCCAAACAAGAGGATGCCCGCGTTCCGCCAGATCAATTTCCCGTTCCGTCGAACAGCCAAGCCATAACGCGTAAAATTCTCTTCCAGGGTCCGATCTTGAAACGGCGTCCGCGAAAAGACCTTTTTCGCCAGCTCCAAATCCAAGTCCTGATCCACAAATTCAGGCCCGGGCCGTTGCTCAAACGAAACCAGCTGGTAGGTCTTCTTGAGGCCGTTGATTACCTCCTGGGGCAAGGACACCACCTGGTCGCCGGTGCGATAGGGACACTTGCCTTTACAATGAACCGCTTCCGGCGCGCTCTCTATCTCAAAGAGCAAAAGCTCATGTCCGTTAATGGTGATGATCTGCACGCGAGGGTGGAGCGGCGCCTGAACTTTTTCCTCGGGCGCCTTCAAAAAACTGAGAATGGCTTCTTCCGGGTAATTGTGGCCGGTCGGTGTCCCGTCGTCCTCCACGCCCAGAATCAAGAGCCCGCCGTCGGCATTGGCAAAGGCCGCCAGATACTCCGCAATCTCTTCCCGCACCGTGCTCCGGTCCCTGACTTTCGGCGTCGGCCCGCTCCGGTCCCAGAGCGACTTCCGGTCATAATAGGGCCCTTCCTCCTCAGCCAGATACCGGCGCACCTCGGCTTCGGTCAGCTCAAGTCTTTTGTAGCCGGAAAGGTCAATCATGGTCTTGATAAACCCGCATCACTCTCGGCCCGATCCCGCACAGAATTTCGTAAGGAATAGTCCTCGCGGCAGAGGCCAGGTCTTCGGCCCGGATCCGCTCGTCCCCGCTCTCGCCGATGATGACCACCTCTTCGCCCACTGCCGCGCCGGGCACGTCGGTCACGTCGAGCATGACCATGTCCATGGTGACCACGCCGGCGAGGGGGCAGCGCCGGCCTTTGACCAGCAAGGGGAAGCCGACCGGCAAAGTGCGGGGCAGGCCGTCGGCATAGCCGATGGGCACGGTGGCGATGAGCGAGGCGCGCTCGACCACGGTTTTGCGGCCGTAGGAGATGGCCGAGCCGGGCGGGACTTGTTTGAGGAAGGCGATCTCGCTCCGGAGCTTGAGGACCGGCTTCACCCGGCCGGAGAGGTCCACGTCCCGGGAGGGGCTGACGCCGTAGAGCATGATGCCGGG
>CAIUDS010000716.1 GCA_903897985.1 uncultured delta proteobacterium | reverse complement strand
GGCAAATCCTTGAGCGCAAAAATACCCAGGGAAACTATGAATATTAAGCAATTCATCTCGGACGCGCACGAATTGACCCTGCTAATGAAGCAGCGGTTCAGCGTCCCGAAAATCTACCTGATGGGCCACTCCTGGGGCAGCTTGCTCGGGGTCAAGGTGGTTCAGAAATATCCGGAAGATTATTACGCCTACATCGGGATCGGACAGGTGGTGGATATGCAGAGAAACGAGGCAATCTCTTATCAATTTGTTTTGGAGGAGGCAGAGAAGAGAAAGGATGCTATTGCGCTCCGACGATTGAAACAAATCGGACCGCCTCCGTATAAAAATGTCATTGATTTGGGCATTCAGCGGGAGTACTTGCGGAAATTCGGCGGCGCGGTTTATCAAAAGGATACCTATAATAAATTTAAAAATATGATTTATCGCGCCCCGGAATATGCGGGCATGGACGCTTTCAAATATCTTTATGGGAGTGTTTATGGCCCGGCTCTGATGTGGGACGAGCTTATGACCGTCAATTTTCTGGAATCGGCGCCCCGGCTCGAAGTCCCGGTCTATTTCTTCGAGGGCCGCCACGATTACAATACGCCCTGGGAGTTGGTCCAGGAGTATTACGACAAGCTGGATGCGCCCAAAGGCAAGCACCTGGTCTGGTTCGAGAACTCGGCCCATTCGCCCAACCTGGAGGAACCGGAAAAATTCAGTGAGGCGATGGTTGTCCAGGTCTTAAAGGAAACCTATATTAAACCTTAAGGTGAATTCAGAGACCGGGGAAATTTCCCAAAGGAAAGTGCGATGAAAAGTCTTAAAAATTCCAGAAGGATCGCAGCCGTCATTCTGATTTTGGCTACGATCCTGGCGTCCTGCGTCGCCATGACCCCGCCCATCAAAACGCCTAATTCCATCGCCTCGCTCGAGAAAGTCAGGATCGGCGGGGTGGACCAGTGGATTTTGATCCGGGGCACCGACCGGTCCAACCCGGTGCTGCTCTTTTTGCACGGCGGTCCCGGGGCCGCGGAGATGACCACCGAGCATTATTTCGGACCCGAGCTGGAGAAACATTTCGTGGTGGTGCACTGGGACCAGCGCGGCGCGGGGAAATCTTACAGTCTTAAAATTCCTCGGGAGTCAATGAACATAAACCAGTTTGTCTCGGACGCGCACGAGTTGGTCCTGCTGCTGCGGGAAAGGTTCAACACGGACAAGATTTATCTGATGGGTCATTCCTGGGGCAGCATGCTCGGGGTGTGGCTGGTCCAGAAATATCCGGAATTGTTTTGCGCCTATATCGGCATCGGGCAGGTCGTGGATATCGAACGGAACGAGGCGGTCTCTTACCGGTTTGTGCTGGACGAGGCGAAAAATCGGAATAATAAAACCGCGCTCCGCCAGTTGGAAAAAATCGGGCCGCCGCCTTATGAAAACCGGCCCGAGAGGATGACGCAAAGGAACTGGCTGAACCGGTTCGGGGGCGCGGCTTATCAAAAGAGTTCCATGGGCTGGATGATCAAGATCGCCTTGGG
>CAIUDS010000715.1 GCA_903897985.1 uncultured delta proteobacterium | reverse complement strand
GGTTTGACAAGATCGTGATTGTGGACGCGGTCAAGGCCGGCGACAAACCCGGCTCGATCTACCGCTTCACGCTCGAGGAGTTGGAGGCGGGCCGGAAAGAGGAGGTCAGCTTCATGCTCTCGCTCCATGAAATGGATGTGCGCAAGGCCATCGCGCTGGAAAAACTGGTGACCAAATTGCCGGAGGAAATCATTTTCCTGGGCATGGAGCCGGTGGAGATAAAAGCGGGCTTGGAGTTGAGCAAAACCGTTGAGAAAAATATAGGCAAGCTGGTCTCGGCGCTCAAGCAGGAATGCCGCTGACGCAAAGGAGGACTGGAGATGATAGTCAATGTTGCGAAACCGATGGAGGAATTGAAAAATCTGCTCGCGGATTACCGGCGCGTGTTCATCCTGGGCTGCGGCGGGTGCCCGCTCGGGTGCGAGACCGGGGGGCCGGCGCGGCTGGAGGAATTGAAAGCCGAACTGACCCGGGCCGACCGGTCCGTGTCCGGGACGCAGATGATAGATTTCCTCTGCAACAAGGCCCTGGTCGGCGCCCAGCTCCGCTACCAGGTCCCCGCGCTTAAAAATTCCGACGCGGTCCTGGTCGTGAGCTGCGGCGTGGGCGTGCAGGCCACCGCGGCCATGATAGACCTTCCGTCCCTGCCCGCGAACAACACCCTGAACAGCCAGGGCATGCAGGGGCTGTGGCCCAGCGTCGAGCGCTGCGACGGGTGCGGCGACTGCCTGCTCCATCTCACCGGGGGCATCTGCCCGATCACGCGCTGCGCCAAGAATTTAATCAACGGCCAGTGCGGCGGGACCCATGACGGCAAATGCGAGGTCGAGAATACGCGCGACTGCGCCTGGCATTTGATCTACGAGAAGCTCAAAGCGCTGGGCAAGCTGGATAACCTTAAAAAATTGCCCAAGCTGCGCGACTACCGAAATTGGGATGTGTCGGACCGGGAGCGCCATACCACGCGCTGGGCCTTGGAGGAAGACCAACTTTATCAAGCGCCCAAGGCTGTAGGCAAGCAATAAGGGAGGAGTCTGATGAGCAAGCTGAAAGAGGCATTGGAAGCGGGAACTTTCGCGGTTACCGGCGAGTTGGGCCCGCCCAAGGGAGTGAACATCGCGGCCATGATGGAAGAGGCGGAAAAATATTTGAAGGGTTGCGTTCTCGCGGTCAATGTCACGGACAACCAAAGCTCGGTCATGCGCATCGGCTCGCTCGGGATCAGCGCCAAGCTGGTCTCGGCCGGCTTCGAGCCGGTCTATCAGATCACCTGCCGGGACCGGAACCGTCTCGCCATCCAGTCCGACATCCTGAGCGGATACCTGCTCGGGGTAAGGAACATCCTCGCCCTCACCGGCGACCATCCCTCGCTCGGCGATCATCCCGGGGCCCGATGCGTCTTTGACTTGGACTCGGTCTCGCTCCTCCATACCATCGCCACCATGAAAAACGGAAAAGACCTCTCCGGCGCGGACCTCCAGGGCGCCCCCAAGGAACTCTTTGCCGGAGCCTCGGTCACTCCGGGCGCGGACCCGGTCGAGCCGCAACTGCTCAAGATGGAAAAGAAAGTTGAGGCCGGCGCCCGCTTCTTCCAGACCCAGGCCATCTACGAGCCGGCCAAGTTCGAGAAATTCATGAAGGCCGCGGGCAAGCTGAAAATCCCGGTCTTGGCCGGGATCGTGATCGTGAAAAGCCCGGCCATGGCCAAATATATGAACGAGAAAGTCGCGGGCGTGTTTGTCCCGGATGAAATCATCAAGCCGCTTTCGGCCGCCAGCAAGGAAGACCGGCCCAAGGTCGCGATTGACCTGATGGCCAAACTGATGAAAGACCTGAAACCTATGTGTCAGGGATTCCATATCATGGCCATGGGCTGGGAAAAATATGTGCCCGAGCTGATCTCGAAGGCGGGCACGGCATAAATATCGCTTCACCGCAAAATGGTCGGCAAGGGTCGGGAGATCAGGACTTGAGCCTTGCGGATATTTCAATCGAGCCGTTCCGGGGCGATTATGAGGCGCTGGAAAAAATGGCGTTTGCGTCCTGGCGCGAAGAATACGGCTTGGCCTCGTTCCCCAACCTCTATCAGCCGGCCTATCTCAAGTTCCTGTTCGAGCCGATCAAGGACAAGCGGAACCTGATCACAGCCTATCGCGGGAACGAGATCGTGGCCTTTTTCGCCAACCTGCCCCGGACTTACCGCTACGAGGGAAAAAATTACCACGGGGCCTTGAGCTGCCTTTTGGTTACGCGTAAGAAGTTTTTGCGCCGGGGTTTGGCGCTCAAGATTATCGCGGAGGCGCTCAAGTTCAACTCGGAGCTTAAATACGACTTTGCGCTTTTGTATCTCGAGACCGGGCACGGCTCGACGCGGATGATGGACAAGCTGCGGGAATCGGGTCATCCGGTGGAATGGGTCAAGCGGATGTATGTATTGGGCCGGGTCCTGGATTTGCCCCGGGTGACGGCGTCGGAAGGACTCAAATTATGGGAGCGAGCCCTGATCCGGCTGCTGCGGGCGAACCAGGAACCGAAGGCGGGACCGGGGGGACATGTCCGCGAATATCGTCCGGCGGACCTGGACCAGTGCCTCGAATTGCTCAATCAATATCAAAAGCGGGTGCGGCTGGCGCGGGTTTGGACCGCGGAGGAATTGGCCTGGGAGCTGGACTATCCGGAGATTTCGCGGACCCTGGTGCATGACCAGGGCGGCAAGATTATGGGATTGCTCAACTGGACCTATCACGAGCATGTGGGAACCACCGCGGAGCGTTGGGCCTGGGTCAATCATGTTTCTTATCCCGATTTGTCCGGGTCCGAGCGGCTGGCTTTTATCCAGGCTTTCCTCGCTTATGTCAAAAGCGCGGGCTGCGTGGGCGCGCTCGAGTGGACCAAGAAATACTATCCCATGACCCCGCTCTACCGCGCCCATTTTTTTCCCTATTTCCGCGCCGTCAACATGGTCTCCTGGAATTTCCTTCCCGGCCTGGCGATCAAGAACATCCCGGAGGTCTATGAGGTGCAGATTTAGGGCTCGGGAATCCATTTGCGCCGCGTCGGCATAAGGCGTTATAATATTGATAATGGAGCAGCGGAAAAAAAGGTGCTGGTGGTTGACGACAGCCCGACCATCGTGCAGGCGGCCTATGATGAGCTTAACGATCAGGGCTACGAGGTGGAAGTGGCCTATGACGGGATGGAAGCCCTGAAGCTTTTGGAAAAGATGGTCCCGGACATCATCATTCTGGATATCGAGATGCCCAAAATGAAAGGTTATGAAACGGCGGAAAAAATCCGCTCGAACCCGGCGCTCGCCAAGGTCCCCCTGATCGCGCTCACCGCGGTTTCGCTCAAAACTTTGGGCGAAAAGGCCAAATTTTTCGACGCCTACCTGGTCAAGCCGTTCGGCTTTGAGGAGATGATCGAGCTGGTGAGGAAAACCATCGGCCGCCCCTAATCCTGGTTTTTTCCTTTTCTTGAAATAAGCCCGGTCCCAAGCCCTGCCGCCAGCCAACTAATCACGGCGCAGATTTCCCACCAGAGCGCCATTCGGAAGCTGACCGGTTCATAGTTCAGTTGCAAACGGTGAACCCCGCGCTCCGGGATGACCATTCCTTGAAAAGCGTGGTCCACCGGAATGATCGTCGCTTCCCGTCCGTCCAGCCGCGCTTGCCAGCCCGGATAATAGGCCTGCGATATGATCAGGATCGCCGGATAATAATTCCTGATTTCCAGCTCCAATTCCTGAGACGCGCTTTCCGCATTCAGGATTCGGGCCTGCTCATCTGGTGCCGCCGCCATCCTTTCAGGAAGATTGAGCCAAAGGCTCTTTTCCAGCACCGCGGTTTGCTCCGGCTGGAATTCGCCGGATTTCATGTAAACCAGCCTTTGTTCCCGGTCCGCAATCGTTTTGGCGCCGTGCACCAGGAACGCGCGGGGAAAGGCCCCCGGGTTTTCAAAAATATCGAGCTCCCGGTAATTCAGGCGTTTAAAATATTTCCCCGGATTGATTATTTTCGCCTCCAGCAGGAAAGCGTGCGCGGACTCCGCCTCTGCCTGCGGGCGCATAAACTTGAACACCAAATCCCCGGCCTGATTCGAGATCGGCGCAAGGTCAATTTTGATTTCGTCCCCGCTGGAAACCGTCTTGTTATAGATCAGCGTTTCCCGGTCATTGGACTTGAATGACAACTCCAACCCGGTCTCCTCATTTTGTCTTTCCCCATTTTTTATTTTCAGGACCAGCTGGTCCCCCGATTTTACATAGATATACAATCCAAACCGGGCGGGCGGGCTGATCCGCAATTCCTTGAAGGACTCCGCGGGCGCGACCCCTTGCGTGGGCGAGAACCGGTAATATTCATAGCCTATGAAAAAGGTGTCCGCGCCTTTCAGGTTTTTATTTTGCCCCACCATATATTTCAGATTCAACAGGTTCATCAAGGGCAATTTTTCCGGCGAAACGAAGTCGCCTCTTTTCAAAATATTCAGGGTTTCGATGTCCGAGACCTTGCCGTTTCTGACTGCGAAGGCCTTGTCATCCAGGGCTTTCAGAAATTCCGTGTAGCGCAGGGTGGAAAAGGTGATGTAGGCGTCGGCGCTGCGCGTGCCTCCAAGAACTCCGGTCTGAAGGGGGGAGGTGAGCCTCTCCCAATCCCGGAAGGAATACACGGCCTGGATGCGATAATCCGCGGGATGGATCCGGGAAAGGAAATCCCGGTATTCCGGATGCGGGTCCATGATCCCGGCGGAGTGCCGGGGAAGGATGAAGAATCCGGTGAGGACAAACTCGAGCAGCAGGGCCGGCTTGATCAAAATGGAGATCCCGGTGCGGCCGTCGCGGCTTTTGAGGACCAGGGCCAGACCACCGAGCGCGATCAAGGCCATTACCGGCGCCAGCACCAGCCGCGAAAGCCCCGCCGCCTGGGTGGCTTCCAGGTATTCCCAGGTTATGGTGCCGCCATATCGTTTGGCCATGACCGCGATGACGGAAAAGAACGCGGCCTCCAGAAACAAGACCGGGATCCAAAGTCGGGACAGATGTTTATTCCCGGGGGCTCCGAGGCGCTCCAGCCCCAGGCCCAGGATCAGGAACCAGGCGACCCCGGCGTGGGCGAACGCCCGGCCGTGCGGGATGAACCGGTTGAGCACCGGGACATGATAAAAAATCCAGAGGAAGTCCAGCCAGTTGAAAGTTTGGATCAGGGTAAAAACCAGCATGATCAGCGACGCCCAAAAGACCGGCTTTCGATTTTTGCCCGCGGCGATCAGGACCAGCAGGAAAACCGGAGAAAGATACAGGAGTGCAAAAGGTATGGTTTCCAGCGGAATGGTCGTCGAGGGGAAGAAGGTGAACAGCTCGTAGCTCAAGCCCAGCTTGCGGAAACTCTGGGAATAGCCGGCAAAACCCGGAAAGAAGACCAGCATGCCCAGTTCAATCCCCAGGCCGAGGGACAAAAACCAGAGCAGCCCGGCCCGGAGCATGTCTTTGGGCGCGGCGCGCTTAACCGCGAGGAAGGCCAGCAGGAACACGAAAAGGGACAGGTGACCGAGCACGGCCATTTCCAAGTGGCCGGAGAGGAGCTGCAGGCCGACCAGGAGGGAAAGCAGGAAAAAAGCCCGGGCCTTAAATTTCTGGATCAGTTCCAGACTGAAGGCATAGACCCAGGGAACCAAAGTAAAATAAAAAATTGCGGGGAGAAAATCCTCGAGCATGGAAGGCAGGAAGAACGCGAACCCGAAGCCCGCGGCGGCGACTCCGGCGGAACTCCTGCTCAAGCCGACCCGGCGGCCGAGGAAATAAAATCCCCATAATAATATGGTCAGATGAACAAATTGATTGAGGGTCGCGGCCTGCGTGAACTTGAGCAGGAAAAAGGCGAAGGCGAGCGGATAGAAAGCCGAGGCATGGCCCCAGCCGGCAAAATCCAGCCCGGAAAACAACTGCTCGCACCAGAGC
Source organism: uncultured delta proteobacterium (assembly GCA_903897985.1). Lineage (GTDB taxonomy): Bacteria > RBG-13-61-14 > RBG-13-61-14 > RBG-13-61-14 > DRUE01 > CAIYYW01. The sequence continues at coordinate 3,099 of CAIUDS010000715.1, read as the reverse complement.
GGGAAGTAACCGGCTTTCAAGGACTGGGCGATGAACTCGCGGTAGAGCTGCCATTGGGTCCGGTCCTGGTAGCTCGGGATCAAACTGGTCTCGCCGGAAAGGATCACCGGAAGATAGAGTGCCGCGGCCAGGACCAAAAGAAAAAAATATGGCCAGAACTCGGAATCTCTGCTAAAATGTTTTCCGGTCATCAAAAATTCTTACAGCGCCTGGTCGTAAACGCGATAGGTCTTATAGACATAGCCGCCCATCTTTTCGATCGCCCGGCGCATGGGCCCGTTGGTCTCGAGGATCCAGCTCATCTCGCCCCACTTGAACCCGAGCTTGCGCACCGCGTTCAGGGTCTCGGTGTAAAAGATCGCGGCCACGCCCAGCTTGCGGTATTGCTCCTTCACCCCCAGCGCGAACACCCGGCAGCCCTCGAATTGGTGGGTGAACAGTTTCAGAATTTTGGGATTGAAGAGTTTCCCGTTCAACTGGATGACGAGCTCGTTCAGGTTGGGGATGGTGATGCTCATGGCGATCGGTTTGCCGTCCTTCATCGCGAAAAAATTCAGCTCCGGGAACTTGAACGCCAGGAACCGCAGTTCCGCGGCGTGGGACCGGAGTTCCTTTTCGGTCACCGGCACCATGCCCCAGTTTTTCTCCCAGGCCGAGTTGTAAATCTCCACGAACCAGTCCATCTGCTGGTCGAAGTTGCGCCAGTTCATGTTGCGCACCGTGATCTCGTGCTTCTGCTTGAGCGCCTCGGCGAATTTGACGATGTTGGGGTCGGGCACGGTGTCAACCGTGGTCTTGTAGGCGAGCAGGTCCATCGCCTTCTTCAGGCCCCAGCCCTCGTGCAGGGCCGAGTAGTATTTCGGGTTGTGCGTCATCAGCATCATGGGCGGCGTGTCAAAACCGTCCACCAATAACCCGCACTCGTCATTCACCGTGAAGTTGAGCGGACCCTGCATCCGGACCTGGCCCTGCTTGCGCAGCCAGTCCGCCGCGGTCTCGAACAGCGCGTTCGCCACCTCCTGGTCGTTCAGGCACTCGAACCAGCCGAAGTGACCCACCTTTTCGTTCCAATGCTGGAAATAAAAATCATCCACCTGCGCCGAAATGCGGCCCGCGAGCTCGCCGTTTTTCTCGGCCAGGAAATATTCCGCCTGGGCATGCTCGAACCAGAAGTTGGCCTTCCGGTCCAGCCGGTGCCGGTTCTCGAACCAGAGCGGCGGCACCCAGTTCCGGTCCCCCGCATTCGCCTTCCACGCAAACTCGATGAACCGTTCCAGGTCGTCCTTGCTCTCCACCTTCCTGACCGTTATCGCCATGGCAACCTCCCTTTTTCCATTATTTTTCCGCCAAATCCTCGAACCGGAATTCCACCTCGTAAGCGCCTTCCTCGAATTTGGTCTTGAGCTTATACCCGGTTTTTTGCAGGATGCGCATCATTTTGCGGTTCTCGACCAGGACCATCGCGGTGAACCCGGCCAGCCCGCGGGTTTTGGCGATCGCGATCAAATAATTGAGCAGGTAGCTGCCGACCCCCTGGCCCTGCCACTTATCCGGGACTTCCACCGCGACCTCGGCCAAGTTGGTGCGCCGGTCCAGAATATATCGGGCCACGCCCACCAGTTGTTCGCCCGGACGGTCTCCGCTGAAAGCCCCGAGCGCCAGCCGCTCGTCATAATCGAGGAGCACCTGGGTCTGGGCCTTGATATGAGGCAGGGTGCGCATCGGGGAGAAAAAGCGGAGATAGCGGCTCCGGTCAGACAGGTCGTAGAACATGTCCCGCAGCGCCTCCTCGTCATCGGTCCGGATCGGCCGGATAAACAGCTTGGTCCCGTTCCGGGCCGTGAAAAAAGTTTCGACTTCCTCCGGATAGATCGCGCCCTCCGGCGGCAGGTTCTGGTCCTTATAGACATAGTTCATTTTTTTGGCCGCGTCCAAAAGCTGCTGCCGGAAATCAGGATGCGCGATATTGATCAGTTGCAGGGCGCGCTCGCGGATGCTTTTGCCGTGGAGATAGGCGATGCCGTATTCGGTGACCACATAATGGACATCCCCGCGGGTGGTGATGACGCCGGCGCCCTCGGCCAGCCGGGGCACGATCCTGCTGACCTTGCCCTTCGCGGCGGTGCTCGGGAGCGCGATGACCGGCTTGCCGTTCGGGGAGAGCGCGGCGCCCCGGATGAAGTCGGCCTGCCCGCCGATGCCGGAATAGAATTTGGTCCCGATCGAGTCGGCGTTGACCTGTCCGGTCAGGTCCACCTCGAGCGCCACATTGATCGCGATCATCTTGTAGTTCGAGGCGATCACGAACGGGTTGTTGATATAGTCCGCGGGATGGAACTCGAACCGCGGGTTGTTGTTGATGTGTGAGTAAAGTTTTTGCGAGCCCATGGCGAAACTGGCGCAGATTTTTCCCTCGTGGATCGTCTTTTTGGCGCCGGTGATCACGCCTTTTTCGATCAGGTCCATGATCCCGTCCGAAAAGACCTCGGTATGGATGCCCAGGTCTTTGCGGTCTTCGAGGAACTTCAGCACCGCATTCGGGATGGTGCCGATGCCCATCTCCAGGGTGGACTCGTTCTCGACCAGCTTGGCCACATTTTCCGCCACCTTGTTCTGGAGCGGGTCGGCCTCCGGATACGAATATTCCAAGATGGGTTCCTCGACTTCCACCACAATGTCCAGGTCGTTCACATGGATGAAGCTGTCGCCCAGGGTGCGGGGCATGCGCGGGTTGACCTGCGCGATCACCAAATCCGCAACCTCGCTCACGGCCTTGGTGATGTCCACGCTCACGCCCAGCGAGCAGAACCCGTGCTCGTCCGGCGATGAGACCTGGATCAGGGCCACATCCAGTTTCAGCCTCCCGGACTTGATCAGACGCGGGATTTCGCTGAGCATGATCGGGATATAGTCCGCGCGGCCCTCGGCCAGGGCCTCCCGGGTGCCCGGCCCGATGAAAAAAGTGTTGGGCCGGAACCGGTATGCGAACGGGGTCTGAGCGTAAGGCGACTTGCTCAGGGCCACGAAATTGAAAAGCTCCACATCCTCAATCCGCTCCCCCTTTTCAGCGAACGCGCGCGTGAGCGCCTGCGGCTCCCC
>CAIUDS010000714.1 GCA_903897985.1 uncultured delta proteobacterium | reverse complement strand
TTGTACTCGATGGCCTGGCCTTGCCCGGCGCGGAGCGCATGATACAGCCCGCGCGCGATCACTTTGGCCCCGGGCGCGCTCACGAGGTAGTTGGCGTTGTCCCCGCTGTCCGCGAAGAGCAACGCGGGTGAAAACCTCCGGGCCGAGGACCAGGAGAGCGGCGCGATATAGAGGCCGTCGTAAAACCAGCCGGCATGGCTCACATACCATTGGTCCGCAAACTCCGGAATCTCCGCGCAATGAGCGATAAAGCTGGTGATCTCGTTTTTCTCGTCAAAGCGGTAGGGATTGTCCGAGACAAAAATCCGGGTCAGGCGGTAATGATAAAAAGGACTGCAAACCGCGAGATAGAATTTACCGCCATGCTCGAACAGGTACGGCGACTCGGTATGGCCGGAATTGATCAGGCGCGGATAGTCGGAAAGCACCAGCGCGAATTCCGGCTCCGACCAGTGGATCAAATCGCGGCTCCGCCTCAGCGCCACCGTGCTCCGGTAATCCTTCTTGCCGTGGGTCTTGCAATAATAGAGCAGGTATTCATCGCCGTGCCTGATCACCATCGGGTCCCGCGCGTCGTAAAAATCCCGGAACCGCGGATTGCCGGCCGGCCGCTCCCAGCTGAACAAGTCCCGGCTCACCGCCACATTGATCATCGAATCCCAATGCCCGCCCCCGCCCGCATAAAACATGTAATAAAGCCCGTCCTTCTCGATCACATGCGGCGCCCAGAGATGCGTCTCGCCCAGACCCTTGTCAACCTCAAGCACCCGCGCATGTTTTTCCCAGGGAACCTGCAACGGCTCCGCGGAACTCGCATGCGCAAAGGTGTGCTCGGCCCAAGCCGGGGGAACGATTTCCTTTTCGTGCGTGATCCCGAACAGATGATATTTCCCGTCCGGCCCTTTCACCAGGCAATGGTCATTGATATACCACGCCCGCGTCTCGCCCGCGCTCTGGTCAAAAATATGAACGCTCGGTCCCATAACCGGCACATAAAAGGTTTCCGCCCCCTCGGCGTCCAGTCTCAGACTCAGGAGTAGCCCCAAGAGCAGAACGAAAAAGATTCTCTTCATTTCCCGACGCCTCCCGAAGCCGGCCTGGGTTTGACCGCGGCAAACCTTATCCACCCCCAGGCCAGGCCGGCCAGGCCCAGGATGGTGGACGGCCAGAAAAACGGATAAGCCTTGGCGAAAACCTTCCACGGCACCGCCAGGTTGCGAGCCGCCCGAGCCCCGAAATGAAGTTTCCGCAAAAAAATATTATGATAAATCGCCTGGTGAAAAAGCAGCGCCGCCAGGCCCGCAACCGGCCAGCCCAGCGCGAACAACGCCGCGGCCGCGGCCAGCGTTGCCAGAAAACTAAGTTCACTCAGATCGGCAAAGCTGGATTCCATTTTCCCGCGGGCTTTCGGATGCTTGCGATAGAACAGCATGTCATAGCCGCGGCGCGTCGGATAAAACCAAAACAAGCGCCAGAGATTGACCGGCCGGACCGGATGATTGACCATTGCGTTCGGCTCGAATATGATTTTCCCGCCCAATTCCATAATCCCGAACGCAAGGTCCGAGTCTTCTCTCCACGGATGCTTGAAGCGCTCGTCAAAACCGCCCGCCCGCTCGATCCATTCCCGGCGATAGGCGATGTTACAGGTCAGATAAACGCCGCCCTCCAGGTTTTCCAGGTAATGCGAAAAGGGATTGAGTTCTTCGAGGTTATGGGAAACGGTCTTGCCTTCCACGCCGGCCGGCGAACCCTCCTGCAAAAGCGGCCTGGTCAGCGCCGAAAACCAGCCCGGCAGCGGCAGCACATCGGAATCCAGAAACACCACCAATTCCGAACTCGAATTCTTCAGACCCGCGTTCCGAGCCGCGGCCGGTCCTTTCGGGTCCTGCCGAACCACCCGCAAATGCAAGCGCCCCTGGAATTCCGCCTCCAGAGCCGCCAGCGGCGGTTCCGAGCCGTCATCCACCAGAATCACTTCCACATTCTTGCCCGCCAACTCCAAAGCGAGCGCGGCAAACAATTTCCGCAGCCCTTCTTCCATGCCCCGGCTCGGGATAATGATGCTCGCTTCCGGTTTCGCCATCAATGTCCACCTTTTTGGGGGCGCGGACACTCTTGTCCGCGGTCCTCTAAAACTTTTTCCAGCCTCGCCAGCAGCAATTTCCCGATCGGGCTGGGCGCGAACTTTTGCTCATACAAATCCCGACCCGCTTGCGCAATTCGCTTCCGCTGCTCCGGCTGATTTTTCAAAAACAAAATCGCGTCCGCCAAGGCCTTGCCGTCCTCCGCGGGAATGGCCAGGAAATGTTCGCCCGAAACCCCGACCTCTTGCGAACCCTTGCTCTCCCGCGTGATCAGGGCGATGCCCATGGCCAGGGTCTGGAAGCCCTTGTTCGGAAATACCCGCTCGCCGAACCCGGTCTTGCCGAAAATGCCCAGGCATACGCTCGCCCGCGCCATCCGCCCCGGCATCTCCTCGATCGGAAGCGTGTCCACAAAAGTTATGTTCTCCGGCTTATGCTCTTCCATTTTCCTCATCACCTCCCGGAACGAACCGCTTGAGCGTTTCCCGATCATCTCGAACTTGATCCCCGCCTCGCCCCGCAACCGATGCGCCGCCTCAATGATCGCGGGCGCGCCCTGCAGCCGGTGGTAAAAACCGTTATAGTGGACCAGGAAAAATTTCTCTTCCTGCTCCGGCCTCGGGCGGAACAACTCGTCATCCGCGCCGATATACACGGTCTCGAATTTGTCCCGATTCGCCCGGTAAATTTCCGCGATGTAATCCGCATGCGCCGCGGTGTCGGCCAGGACCAGGTCCGCATGCTTTAGCACAAAACCCTCCAGCGACCTGGTCAGCCGCGCCTTCATCGAGCCGCCGCTCACTTCCATCTCGTCATTCACCAGCGCGTCCCACCGTGAGTAGAAGGCGTCATAAACCAGCACCGCGCCCAAAAGCCGCGCCCAGGCCCAGGCTGCGGGAAAGCTCTCCAAATCGCATTCCGGGACCACGATCACATCCGGCTTCTTCGCCTCCAAGGCCTTTAGCCAGAGCCGCGGACAGCGTAATAGCCTCGCGGACGGAACATTCACCGCAATCACCTCAGCCCCGGCTTTTGCCAGGCCCTTCCGGATTACCCGGTTCCGGGGATACCATTCCGGGAACGATCCAAAATACCATATCCGCATTTCATGTATTTTAAAGCCACATCCCCTGACTGTAAAGCCCTGCCTCGCGCACACTCTTGTGGTGCAGGCATCTTGCCTGCGTTCAACTTCGCGCGAGCATTCGTGCTGCGGACACTCTTCCAGGGGCCGCAGGCATCAGTGCGGCGGGACATTCCTGTCCCGCGACCTTAAAATGCT
>CAIUDS010000713.1 GCA_903897985.1 uncultured delta proteobacterium | reverse complement strand
GCCCAACTTCCGGGCCCGGTCCAAATACTGGCAGGATGTAAGCGGCAATGGCGACATTGACGGGCCGGACCTGAGTATTCTGAAGAGCTGGCTGGCGGGCGATTACGGCGACCTCACCGGCAATCCCGCCCTGCTCGAAAACGAGACCGTGACGGCCACGGTGAACCCGGGAGATTCGGTGACTCTGGGCGCGCGCGCTCCCTCGATCAACGGCTGGTATCGAGCCGGTTACGGCGTTAATTTCAAGATCATCGGCGGCGACTGCATCGGGGCCACCCTCAGAGGCCGCAATATCGCCGGGGGCCAGAATTATATTTATGACGGCGAGGTCTATGAATACACGGCGGAGCCGGGCGAGGGCGGGTATGCGGAGGTGAGCGTGCAGGCGCCCATCACCTGCACCGAGGGCAAAACCATTTTGGTCGAGTCTTACATCCCTTCCGATTCGGAAGCCGGCGTTTCCAACTACCGGCATCCGGGCCATCTGGACGCGAGCAACAACCCGATGGTGATCACGGTTTCCGCAGGCGGCTGCGAGGTCACCGGCGTGAGCGTATCCCCGGAGAGCGCGCTTGAGGACCAGGCTCTATCTTATACCCTGCTGGCGAGTTGCGCCGGGGGCGGAATTGTGGATGTCACTTCCACTTCCACGGTTTCCGGGAATTGCTCGGGCGGCGGCGGCTCCGCGGTTTTGCCCGGGACCTGCGGCAACGACGATCCGGAGGACTGCACGGTCATGAATATGGGAAGCGGATTGTCCGATGTGATTGATGTCCAGGATCAGGGCGATACCATCACGGGCATGGTCTGTTCGATTACCGCCGTGACCGAGGGCGCCTCCTCGGCTCTGGGCTGCCAATACATTTGGAGCGACGGCCAGACCTGCGACGATTTCGATGATGTTGCGGACCTGGATGCTGAGGTTACCGGAGCCAACTGTTCCAAGAGCGGCATGGACGGCTCCTGCTCCGAATTGGATTGCGATCGGTCGGACTGGAGTTGCGTGATTGCTTCGGCCAAGACCATGGTTACCGCTGGCTATGACTGTATCAATGACGACAGCATCAATGAGGTGGACCTGGTGCCGGACGGGCCTCTGACCAAAGGCATAAACCAAACGGTTAATTTCAACGGCACGGTGACCTGGGGACCGGACGCATGTTCCGAGGATTTATGCGGGAATCCGGATGTAACCTTTAGCGAGCTTGCCGGCTGCGGCGATAGTAATTTAAGCGGGTGCGTTTATACCACGCCCGCGGTTGATTGCTTGGACACGGTCACCGCGACTTCCTATAATGCCCTTACGGATTCCACTATGATTTCGGTTGACGCCACTCCGCCCGAGACCAGCATCACCGACAAGCCGCTCAACCCGACCAACACCCCCGAAACCTCCTTCAGCTTCTCCTGCAACGAGCCCTCCTGCGAGTTGGAATGCAATCTCGACAGCGCGGGCTGGGCGTCGTGCGAGTCGCCCAAATCATATGGCGTTCTCTCCGAAGGTTCTCACAACTTCAAGGTCCGCTGCCATGACCCGGCGGGCAATTACGACCCGACCCCGGCTACCTACACCTGGACCATCGACACCCCCATTGCTGTCCCCACAACAACAGCCCGTTCGCCAATGACATGATATACCAATACCCGCCCTCGGTGTCGAACACCGCCAGGTCGCTCTTACCGTCCCCGT
>CAIUDS010000712.1 GCA_903897985.1 uncultured delta proteobacterium | reverse complement strand
ATAGTAAAGATAGTTCTGTAAGGCTGTCGTCATCAAATTGCCCTTTTTCCACAGATGGCTGGACGAGCAGGACTTCTTTGGGCACTAACAGAGCTCCAGCAAAATGATTGCAGAAAACTTCCACATCCCGATGGCTTGACCTGAATAATTCCCTCATATCACATATGCCGCTGACCTTGATCAACAAATGAGCATACTCGTGAAAAAGAGAAAAGATTCTTCCCCTAACAGCATCTTTGGTATTGATTACCACCACCGGATACAGTCGGTCCCATAGAGAGAATCCTCTGGTTTCGTGCAAAGGCATAGAGATCTGCAAAATCAGGATGTTTTCTTGTTCGAGCCTCCTGCGCCAGCGATATAAAGCTTCTGTTTCATTTCGCCAACCGAATTGATCTTCAATTTGAATGCCCAGATTATTTCTGATCCGTCCAGCACTCTTTTCCGGATCCTCTGTGAGATCTATCTTATGAATTTTGGGCTCGACCTTGGTCCCCATTTCGTCGTTTAACTCTCTCACCAAGGACTGAACTCTCCGCGCCTTTCTGATAGCTAATCGGGTATCCCGTGAAAAAGGGATTATCTTATCCAGCGGCAGTGTGCGAAAATCCTGCGGAAGCGGAGCCTCTGAAGGTGGTTTCGGCAAATAAAAGACCGCCAGGGGTCTTTTGTATACTTTCGCCAGCATTTCCGCTTCCGATACCGAAGGTCTAATTGACCCTGATTCCCAATTTTGGATCATTTTGGGATCAACCTTCTTTATTTTCCGTGAAACCTGCTCAATGTCCATGCCAATGCTTTCTCTCGCCCATTTGAGCAAGTCCGGCTTGATAAGCGCTTCTATGGATCTGCCTCCCATTGTTTTTCCCAATCTAAATCTTAGCAAAAACCGGCGAGCATAGCAAGAAGGCGGCGCTGTTTACCCGAATGGTTCACCAGCGCGGCGTGAGAATACGGTGAAGGGTAAAAGGTCAAAGGTGAACGGAAAACCAGAGTCGGCCCTATTGAAGTGATGTGGTCCTACGGGGCTTCAAAATTTTCAGTCCCCAACCCGATATAGCGCTAGCCAATCCTCGAGTTCTTCGGGAGTCAGGGTCCCCCAGATGTGCCATTTCTGGTTCATTCCTTTAACCGCATTGCTGGTGATGATCCTCTTGGCGTAAACCGGCAGATTCGGATCGAGATGCCGCCATTGGAAGTTTGGCCGATAAAGACGGCCTGCCAGCGTCTCCAGCCGAGCCGCGGCCTCTGGGCACGAATTCCGGCAGGCAACCGCGGTGACCTCCGACAGATACCCCAGCCTCTGCGATACGCGCGCGCGACGAGCCTTCTCGGCCATCTTCTCGACCTCGAACTTCGACTCGGCCAGGTCCAAACAGAGCCATTTCAATTCCCGCGTTGAATCCGCCGCTTGGATGGATTTGACCACTTGCTGTTCAACTCTGCGCATATCCTGAATTTTAAGGGCGCAAAATTCCAAAGTCAACCCCCGGCTTTAACCCGTGCCCGAATGGTTCACCGGCGCGGTGTGAACCGGCGGTTCACGATAAACGGTCAACGGTAAACGAAATTCAAACCGCGCACCGAGTGCCGTGTACCGTGAACCGTTTACTGTTCACCGTGCACCGCATTTTTGCCAATTCCAGCCAAATTTGCTAGATTTTTAGCCATCAACTTCCCGGAGGGGTTAGGATGAAAGGGAAAAGTTATGCGCTGGGTCTGGATTTCGGGACCAATTCGGCAAGGGCATTGCTGGTTGACACCGGGAGCGGAGAGGAGATCGCGGACGCGGTCGCCAACTATCCGAGCGGAAAGAACGGGATCATCCTTGACCGCAAGAACCACCTGGTGGCGCGCCAGCACCCCAAGGACTGGCTCGCGGCCATGACCCGGGCTGTTCACGCCGCGGTGCGCAAGGCGAAAAAGCGCCGGGGCTTTCATCCCGAAAACATCATCGGCATCGGCATAGACACCACCGGCTCGACGCCTTTGCCAATAACCGAATCAGCCAAACCTCTGGCGTCCCTGCGGGACTTCTCCGGAAACCTGAACGCGCTCGCCTGGCTCTGGAAGGACCACTCGAGTTACGCGGAGACCGAGCAGATCATCGAGACCGCCAAGGCGCATGGCCCGAAATATCTCGAACAATACGGCGGCCGTTATTATTCGGAATGGTTCTGGGCCAAGGCGCTCCATTGCCGGCGGGCGGCGCCCGCGGTTTTCCGCGCCGCTTACACCTGGGTCGAGGCCTCGGACTGGCTCCCGGCCATGCTCTGCGGCGTGACCAAGGCCGCGGACATCAAGCGCAACATCTGCGCCGCGGGACACAAGGCCATGTTCAACCGCGATTGGGACGGCTACCCCGAGTTCAATTTCCTCGCCCGGCTCGACATCGAACTCGCGGAGCTGCGCGACCGCTTGCCCAATATCGCCCACGCCGCAAACCAACCGGCAGGCAGGCTCGTTGAATCATGGGCGAAAACAATGGGGCTGAGGCCCGGCCTCCCGGTGGCCGTGGGCTCGTTTGATGCGCATTGCGGCGGGGTTGGGAGCGGGATCAAACCCGGCCGACTCGTGAAAATCATCGGCACCTCCACCTGCGACATGATGGTCGCGCCCGCGAGCGCCGGCCTCAAGGGCATTCCGGGAATCCCGGGCGTGGTCCCGGATTCCATCATCCCCGGTTTCATCGGGATCGAGGCCGGACAGAGCGCGGTCGGCGATTTGTTCAACTGGTTCGTGAACTGCCTCGAACTTGGCCGAATGGGCCACGACGATCTGACCCAAAAAGCAAAGAAACTTTGCCCGGGGGAGACCGGCCTGCTGGCGCTGGACTGGAACAACGGGAACCGCTCGGTGTTGATGGACGCGCAATTAAGCGGACTTTTGCTCGGGCAGAGTTTGCGCACCACCCCGGCCGAAATCTATCGCGCCTTGATCGAGGCCACCGCGTTCGGGGCGCGGGTGATCGTGGAACGGCTCGAAAGCTCGGGCCAGAAGGTGGACGAGGTGGTCTGCTGCGGCGGCATTTCCGAGAAGAACGATCTGCTCCTCCAGATCTACGCGGATGTGATCGGAAGGCCGATGAAGCTCGCGGCCTCTGCTCAAGCCTGCGCGCTTGGCGCCGCCATTTTCGGCGCGGTGGTCGCGGGAAAAGAGCATGGCGGGTTTGACCGCGCGGAGGACGCGCAATCCAGAATGTGCCGGCTTCAGTCCAAAATCTTCCGCCCTCATGCCTCGGCCCGCGCGGTTTATGATGAGCTGTTCGAGCTCTATCTCGTTATGCACAACGCCATGGGTGGAGTCGAAAAAAGCGCGGACCTGGGAGGGGTGATGAAGAAGCTGCTGGAGCTCAAGTCCGGGGCATCCAATAAAATATGAGACCGGGCGAAACGGAGTTGGAGGAATTCAAGCTCAAGGAGTTGAAGCAACGGGTGAACGCGCTTTGCGAGGAGATCAAAGCCGGGATCAGTCCGCGGGAGTTCCTGAAAAAGGAAAAAGCGATCAAGGATTTTGCCCGGCGCCGGTATCCGGAAAAAGCGGAATTATATGACCTGATCTACCGGTCGAGGTTCAAGAGAATCTGGAAGCAGTTCCGGCAAATGGACATGGAATTTAAAGAGGGGGACTGAAGTCCCCCGCACAGAAAGGATTCAAGGAGAATAAATCTTGAGAAAAAAGGCAAGGATTGAAGATTTGGTGGAATTGATGCGGCGGCTGCGGGCGAAAAACGGCTGCCCCTGGGACAAGAAACAGACGCCCTCGAGCCTGAAGGTTTATATCATCGAAGAGGCCTACGAACTGGTGGAGGAAATCGAGAAGGGCGACCCGGACAAAATCTGCGACGAGCTGGGGGACCTCTTGTTCCAGATCATTTTCCAATGCCAGATTTTTTCCGAGCGAGGGAGTTTCTCCCTCTCTGATGTCATGGATCGCATTTACCAAAAGATGCGAATCCGCCACCCGCATGTGTTCGGGGATAAAAAATGCAGCACTTCGGACGAGGTGAAGAAGCAATGGGTGGAGATCAAGAAGGAAACCAAGCCGCAAACCTCGGTGCTGGGCGAGGTGCCGAAGTCGCTGCCGGCGCTCTTGCGGGCGCGGCGGATCACGGACAATGCAGCGCAGGTGGGGTTTGACTGGGACCGGACCGCTCAGGTGATGGCCAAGTTTGACGAGGAACGGGAAGAGCTGAAAAGGGCGCTCAAGCGCGGGAAGCGGGCCGAGATCGAGGATGAACTGGGGGATGTCTTGTTCGTGCTCGTGAACCTGAGCAGATTTTTGAAGCTGAATCCGGAAGATGCGCTGAAAAAGACCACGCGCAAATTCGAAAAGCGGTTCCATTACATCGAGCGCGCAGCGAAGAAGCAGGGCCGGCAGCTAAAGGATATGACCCTTGCCGAAATGGACCAGCTCTGGGAAAGAGCCAAAAAAGTTCAAAAATATAAAAGTTGAAAAGCCTAAAACCCGCTCAGGGGCTTTTGTTGGTGATCGCCTGCGGGGTTTCATACCAGGCGCTCCCGTCCCCGTACTGACCCCAACCATTTCCACCCCAGCAAAAGATCCTTCCGCTATTCTTTTTCGCACAGGTTTCAGCGCTCTTCGCGGAAATGAGCGCCCAGTCGGTTTCGGTTCCCGCCTGGGTCGGGATCATAGTGCCATTCCAGGCTCCCAGGCCGAGCTGGCCAGTGCCGCCTGCCCCCCAGCAATAGATCGCGCCGGAATCCTTGAGCGCGCAACTATGATACTCCCCCAATTGCACCTTGGCCCAATCCGTACCAGACCCGATCTGGACCGGCGATTTCCTCTGGGTATAGGTATTATCCCCGATCTGTCCCATACCATTGAGTCCCCAGCAGTAAAGCGTGCCAATGGTTTTGATCGCGCAGGTGTGAGACTTTCCTCCGGCAACCGACTCCCAATTGGTGTCGGCTCCGATCTTGGTCGGGTTATTGTGATTGGCCGTGGTTCCGTCCCCGAGTTGACCTTGATCATTGTATCCCCAGCAATAGAGCGTGGAATCCGCCAGCCGGATTCCGCAGGTATGACGGCTTCCCAGACCAATTGCTTTCCAGGTATAGGACAACGATTCCCGGACCGGACTCGTCCTAGTCGTGACCGTGGTCCCGTCTCCAAGCTGGGCAAACCAATTAGAGCCCCAGCACCAGAGCGTGTCATCGCTTTTGATGCCACAGCTATGGTCAGCTCCCAGGTCAAAAAGCTTCCAAGCCCAAGCCACGGATAATACTTCCGGGAGGTTGCGCGTGGAATAATCGCCGGCGCCAAGCTGGCCAGAGCCATTGTAGCCCCAGCAATAAAGATAGCTGTTGGTCTTTTTCGCGCAACCATGACTTGACCCGGTCCGGACTGATACCCAGTTGGTATCCCCTCCAGCCAGGCCCCAATCCTTGCTGTGAACAGCGGTTCCATTCCCGAGATGGCCGTCCTGGTTATAACCAGAGCACCAAAGCGTGCCATTGGACCTTAGCGCGCAATTATAATTACTGGCGGCCGCGACCTCGGACCAGCCCGTATCTCCCCCGACCTCGCTCGGGGCGTTTCTTTCTCCGAAAATTCCCAGGCCGACCTGGCCGTATTGATTATAGCCCCAGCACCAGATAGAGTGATCGGTCTTGACCGCGCAGGCGTGCGAACCCCCGGCGCTGACCTGGCTCCAGTCCAGGTCCGTCCCGACCTGTTCCGGCGAGGTTTTATCGGTGAAAGCATCAGCTCCCGCTTTTCCATAATCATTCCCGCCCCAGCACCAGACCGAGCCATTTGCCTTTTTCGCGCAGGTGAAATCAGACCCGGAGTCAACCTGCTTCCAGTCCTTGTCGGTTCCCGCCTTGACCGGCTTGGATTTGGAAGCAACGCTTCCGTCTCCAAGCTGGCCCCTGCCGTTGTATCCCCAGCACCAGATGGTGCCGTCGGTTTTTCTCGCGCAGGTGTGATTTTCGCCCGCGGAGATTGAGGACCAGTTAGTGGCTTTTCCGACCTTGACCGCTTTGTGCTTATCTACGGTGGTTCCATTTCCGAGTTGGCCGTAATAATTATATCCCCAGCACCAGAGCGTGCCGTCGCTTTTTTTCGCGCAGGTGTGTTCGCCTCCGGCGGAAACCGATGCCCAGTTGGTAACCTTGCCCGCCTTGGTCGGCAAGTTCCGCTCGGCCGTGGTTCCGTTTCCGAGTTGACCGCTTTGACCCTGGCCCCAGCACCACAAGGTGCCATCGGTTTTTTGGGCGCAGGTGTGATAGCTTCCAGATGAGACCTGAGCCCACTTCTTGGCTGTGCCCACCTGGGTCGGAACCGGCAAGGTGCCAGAGGAATATCCCTGGCCGAGCTGGCCATTGGAATTATATCCCCAGCACCAGAGCGTCTTGTCGGTCTTGAGCGCGCAGTTGTGAGCGTAGCCCGCGGAGACCGACTTCCAGTTGGTATCAGCGCCCACCTGGGTCGGGATGCTCTGGGAATAGTCGCGGTCGGAATGGTTGTCCCCCAACTGGCCCACGGAGTCATCCCCCCAGCACCAGAGAGTGTGGTCGGTCGCGATCGCGCAGTTGTGATCCCGGCCGGAGGAAACCGAACTCCAGATTTGCAGAGCCGCAGCCTGATTTATTGTAATATCCACAGCCTTTGGCTCCTCGGTTGCGTCCGGCATTTCTCTGCCTCCGCAGGCGCAGAGCAGGGTCAGGATGGCGATATAAAGGCCGAAACCAATAGTCAGTCTTTTCATTTTACCCTCCTTTTGAGGCTGCAGGCTTTGCCTGCAAAAATTCTGTCCCCGAGGTCTGAGTGAGGAAAGGCTTGTTGTCGCGGTAGCCCTGAAGAATTCTTAAATATGAAAATGGCACGGACATGGATAACTGTCAACTCGCAATGCAAATCGTTTGGGCTGATTGAGGAATCCAATATTGAAAGCGGGAGGGGAAGGGACTAAGCTGACGGATCAACACGCGGAGGAGGTTGAAATGGAGCCGTTCAAGTATCACATTTTTGTTTGCACTCAAGCCAAACCCGAGGGCATGGAGTCATGCGCGGCCAAAGGCGCCGAGCAGACCCTTGCGGCCCTGCGGCGGGAAATCGCCCGGGCCGGTCTGGACTCCGAGGTCCAGGTCACCACTTGCGGTTGCCTGGGCCTGTGCGAGAAAGGCCCCAACCTGATCGTGTATCCCGAGGGGACCTGGTATGCCCAGGTGAAAGCGGAGGATGTCGCGGGGATTGTGTCCGAGCATTTGAAGCTGGGTCGGCCGGTGGCGCGCCTCGCGCGGCCGGACGCCTCCTCGATGAAAAAGGAAATCAGCGAACACTTCGCCAAGGTGAAGGCCATAAAGGAGTTCCTCGAGAAGTCGGGCCTGGTCCCGGAGGAAGTAAATGCCGTCATGCGCGGGTTCATGGAAAGCCGGATCATGCTCACGGCCGTCGAGTTGGACCTGTTCAGCGCCATCGGCGTCGGCGCGACCGCGGCGCAGGCCGCCAAGACCGTCAAGGCCCATCCGCGCTCGACCGAGGCCGTGCTCAATGCCTTGGTGGCGCTCAAATTGCTCACCAAGAACGGCGAGGTCTTTTACAACACCCCGCTCACCGCGCGCTACCTGGTCGCGGGCGGCTCGGACGACTCGCGTCTGGCCCTGATGCACATGGTCCATCTCTGGCGCCGCTGGTCAACCCTCACCGCCGCGGTCCGGGAGGGGACCGCGGTGGCGAAGGAGGCCTTGAAGAAACGGGGCAAGGACCAGACCGCGGCCTTTATCGCGGCCATGCACAAAAACGCAAGCTTCGCCGCCAAAGCCGTGGTCCCGGCCATTGATTTGGGCGGAGTCGGCTCCCTGCTTGATGTGGGCGGCGGGTCCGGCGCCTACGCGATCGCTTTTGCGCGCAAAAAGCCCGGAATGAAAGTGACGGTCTTCGATCTTCCCGGCGTCATCCCGCTCACCAAAAAATATATCGCCGCCGCGGACCTGGCCGACGCCATTAGGACTCAAGCCGGGGACATGACCAAGGATAAACTGGGCGCGGGTTACGACCTGGTGTTCGTCTCGGCCATCTGCCACATGTTCAGTCCGAAGGAGAACCTGGCGCTGTTCAAGCGGATCAAGTCCGCGCTCAATCCGGGTGGCCGGGTGGTGATCCAGGATTTCGTGCTCGACAACGCCAAGACCTCGCCCCGCATGGCCGCGGTCTTCGCCCTCAACATGCTCGTGAACACCAAGGGCGGCGGGACCTATAGCGGCGAGGAATATCTGGATTGGCTGGAACAGGCCGGGTTTGCCGAGGGAAAGATTCAGCCTTTGCCCGGCCCGACCCGGCTGGCGATCGGAAAAAAGTCCTGAAAAATGAAATTGGGAGCCCGGGGATTTTCTCGGCCCCTGACTCCCAATTCCCGATTCTTATCTAACTCTCATCACAAACGCGCCCTTCGATTTCTTGTCCTCAAACTGCAGCTTTTGCAGCGCGCTGTCCGCGGCGCCCTTGCTCCCGTAATTGCCCACATAGACCTTCCAGCCCTTGAACTGATCGCCCACGGAATAAGCCGGGAATCCCAAGCCCTTGAACTTGGAGATCAGTTCCACCGCATCGCTCTGGTTCGCAACCGAGCGCGCCAGAATGGCCCAGGCCTCGGTCGGTTTGGCGGGTCCCTTGAGCGCGGCTTCCGCGGCCTGGATTTTGTCCGCGGTCTCGGCCTCGTTGGATTTATTGTAAAAATCCATCGCGGCCTGATAATCCTTGTTGTCAAAGGCCTCGCTGCCCAAGTTAAAATAGCACTTGCTCAGCTTGGTGGCGGCGTCCGCGTTCTGGGACTTGGCGTAAAAGTCAGCCGCTTCCTGCCACTTCGAGTCCTTGAACGCGGCCTCGCCCTGCGCATAGGTCACATCGCTCAGCTTGGCCTGGCCCGCCGGGGTCGAGACCTTGCCGTAATCAGCAATGGCCTCGTCAAACTTGCCCGCGGCCAGCGCCGCATCGCCCAGGGCCAGGTTGGAGTTGTCAATCCCGGCCTTGGCCTCCGCTTTGTCCGACTGGGAATAATTCTTGATGGCTTCGTCAAAATTGCCCGCCTTGAAGGCCGCCTCGCCCAGGTTGAAATAGCAGTCGCTGATCTTGCCCTTGACCACCGGGACTTTTTCCGCGGCCGGCTTGCCGCCCAGGTATTGCTGGTAAAGCGGGATCGCCCCCGCGCAGTTGCCCGCGGTCATTTCCTTGTCCGCGTTCTTCAGGGTTTGATCGCAAAAGGGCAAGGCGTCGCTGATGCCGCAGGCAATGTTCTTGCACGAGGCGCTCAGGACCGCCAATCCGCAAACCAGAACCACCAAGGCCAGCAAATAATTCTTCTTCATCTTGTTCCCTCCTCTGGGCTAATTTTCAAGTTCTTAATAGCTTATATATAACCGCTAAAAAAGCAAGTTTCAGCCGCGCCACGCCATGTAACCGCGCTCATCTAACCCGGCAGAAGCCCTTTGATTTCCTTCAGGATATCCTTCAGCGCCGGCGTGCCCGAGAACCAGTTGATCCCGGTGATCTCGTTGGTGCACGCGCAATAAATCTGCTCGATCAAGGTCTTGAGCCGCGGCGGCAGCTTTTCCGGCGCAACCTTGCAGATGCTCTTCCAGTTCTGCCGGTCCTTTTTCTTGGCGTCCTCCACCGCGTCAAACCACGCGCTTTTGCGGTAATGAATCCGCGCGATTTCCTTGCTCACCGGCATCCCCTGATAGGAAAACCGGCACTCATCCAGCGTCCCGATCACATCCACCAGCATCAGCTTCCGGTCATAGCCCAATCCCGCCTCGATTTTGCCGTCCTCATTGGCCAGGCCCTCTTTGGAAAATTCTTCCGTGATAATTTTGTTGACCGTGCCGGTCAGGTTTTTCAGATCGCCCAGTTCTTTTTCCTTAAGCCCCGCAATCCGTCCGGCCTCTTCCCAGGTCAGGTAGCGGTCGGTGATTTCCAGTTTGGTGGAAACATCATAGATCGGCTGGGCGAGCTTCTGTCCCGGTTCCGGCATCCGGTCAAGGCCCAGGTCCGCGGGCTTTAATTGT
>CAIUDS010000711.1 GCA_903897985.1 uncultured delta proteobacterium | reverse complement strand
CGCCTGAAACCGGATTATGCGCTGGCTTACAATCAGTTGGCCGCGATCGAATGGAACAGCGCCAACCCGGAAAAGGCCATCGAAATTGAGAACCGGGTAATTGTACTGGATCCGGACCTGGTGGTCGGCCACAGGATGCTGGCGGGTTTCCTGCTCAGCATGGTGGAAGTCAGTGAATACCGCGACGCCGCGGAGAAAAAGGCCTTACTCGGGAAAGTGCGGGAGCAGATGGAGTGGCTGAACGCCCGTCAGGTGGACACGGCTCCGCTGGAGGAGCGGCTTAAAAAGCTCCGGTGAGGATATTTTTCAGGGCGCTCAGGATCCATGGGTGTAGATTAACTAAATAGCCGATCAGGATCAAAAGCAGCACCGCGGCCATCAGGATCACGGTTTTGACCATCCAACTCGATTCCAGCCCGCGCTCCTGCCATTCGTTGCCGATGATGCTGCGTTCGGATTTTTTCGAGCCGGTTTTGGTTTTCAATTGCAGTTTGCGGGTCTTGGCCTTGGGCTCCATTTGCACCGGCTCGGAATCAAGCTGGTCGGCCTTTTTGGTCCGGTCCGCCTCGGAAAGGCCGTCCACCGTGCGCAAATACTCCGCGATCATCAGGTCCCCGGCCGCAACCGCATTCTTCCCCAGCAGCTTTTCCAGCGCCAGCGCCAGTTCCTCCGCGTCCGCGAAGCGCTGCTCCGGATTTTTCTTCAGCAGCCTTTTCACGATCCGGGCCAGGCGCCGGGAAATTTCGGAATTATACTTGCGGACATTTTTTTCCTTTTCCGTGGATATTTTCAAGATCAGGGCCTGCTCGTTGTCGGCGCGGAAGGGCTTTTCCCCGGCCAGCAGTTCGTAGAGCAGCACGCCCAGGGCGAACAGGTCGCTGCGGGGGGTGACGCCCAGTCCCTTGAGCTGCTCGGGGGACATGTAGGACGGCGTTCCGAGGAACGCGCCGGTCTGGGTGAGTTCGGAGTCAATCCGGCGGACGATTCCGAAGTCCATGATTTTGACCTCGCCCCGGAAGCTGAGCATGATGTTGCCGGGCTTGATGTCGCGGTGGATGAACCCGCGCTGGTGCGCGAAATGCAGGCCCAGCGCGATCCCGCGGGCGATCAGGCCGGCGAGTTGCCAGTTGACGCGGCCGGCGGTTTTGAGGATGCTTTTAAGGTCCTTGCCTTCCACATATTCCATGACCATGTAATGATCGGTGTCGGACCGGCCCATCTGGTAAATCTGCACGATGTTTTCATGCTGGAGGTTGGCCGCGCTTTGCGCCTCGCGGAAAAAACGCTCCATCATCTCCGGGTTCGAGCTCAGGGCCGGCTTCAATTTTTTGATGGCGACCATGCGCGAGAGCGAGGTCTGCTCGGCCTTATAGACCTCGGCCATGCCCCCGATGCCGAGGATGCCGAGGATTTTATATTCCTGTTCAAGCTTGAGCCGGCCGCCGTGTTTGGCGGAAGCGGAAGGCCGTTTGGGGGAAGAAGTCTTATCTTCGGTCAATCCGTAACCTCCACCAGGAT
>CAIUDS010000710.1 GCA_903897985.1 uncultured delta proteobacterium | reverse complement strand
GTCGCGCCTTCCTTTTGCCAGCGCAGAATGGTGTTCTGGTCTATCCCGAGCGCCTCGAACCGCACCGGCCGGTCAGTGTCCTGGAACCGCACCAGGGCCAGGTACCGCTCTCGATTGGTCATAGGATTGGTCATGACAACTCCCTTTCCATTCCAAATCTATTTTCACCGCGGAGGCGCAGAGCTCGCAGAGAAAACGAATCTTTCTTGGCTCGCTCGAATATCAAAAAACGGGCATTTGAATTTTAAAATCGGGAACTCTCTCTTGGAAAAAATGACATTCCACCGCGTCTTTGATCATCGCTTTCAGCTCATCCAGATTGTCGGCTTCGGTATAAATGGAAAACCCCAGCGCATGGGCTTCATAGCCGCCTTCCGGCGAGTCCTCAAGCTCAAAAATAATTTCTTGAGTCCTTTTTCCCCTGGCTTTTTTCATTGATTTTTATTTTAGCTGATTGCCGCTCAATCTTCAAGCAAGCCCGCGCTTAAAAACCGGAGCATTGCCTGAAACCGCTACCGGCTGGTCATGGAAACCGCCATCAAGGCAGAATTCTACCAATTATTGATGGCACTGGCAAAATTCCGAATCCGCTTCTTTCAATTCTCCTTTAAGGAACAGTTCCACGGCTTGCTCCGGAGTGCAGACCCGGGAAAGCACCAAGGGTTTGATCCCCGAGCTCTGCAAATCTTGCGCGGCTCTAAAGCCCATCCCATAACAAAGCACCACCTGGCAGTCGCTCAACGCGCCCACGATCGCGGAATGACCGTGATGTTGATGACCTTGACCGTCATGATGACATTGCCCAAGGGCATGAGCGGTAAAAGAATTTTCTCGGACTTCCCGGGCTTTGATCTTATCCGCTTCGATGTCAAAAACAATGAAGCATTTGCTCTGCCCGAAATGGTTGGAAATAGATACCCCGTCACTGGACGCCACTGCTACTTTCATATTTATTACCTCCCTTTAAATTGAATTCCGTTATATTCGAGTCCGGCCTTGCCGCTGCCGACTATCAGTTCCCTTGTCATCCAACCCTCACTTTCTCATAGAATACGGCATTGTCCCTGCGCACGGCCATGACTACTCCTTGTTGAGCAAGAGCTTGCAGCCGTTTGGTTGTTTCGCCGGGATTCAGTCCCAAGCCCGACGAAATCCCCTGAACCGTGCAGGGGCGCCGGCTCAGCAGCGCCAGAATATCCCCGTCCGTGGTCTCATACACTGATTCGGCGGTGGAGGGGATTGGTGCATACTCACTGATCACTTCGACCCTTCCCGATAGAAGTTCGCCGAGCCGCTCCATTTGGTCCCGACCAACCGCCAAGGCAAACTCCTCCGCGGGCGGACGGGAAACGGAGTTCAGTTGAACCCGCTCCGGTTGGATTCGCCTGATGATGGAGGCAATCTTTTTAACCTCATCGGGGATTCCCGTAACTCCCCCAAGCAGAAAAACCTCCAGCCAGACCTCTCCCGAAAAGCGCTTGGTAAAAGCGGCGAGGCCATCCGTCATCTGTTCAAAGGAGAGCTCTCCGTGCGGACGGTTCACATATTGAAAAAGGCTCTCGTCGCCGGCATCCAGGGAGGGGAGCACAAGGTCGGCTGACATCAAGGCATCCTGGACTTCGCTCATCCAGAGAAGCGAACCATTGGTCAGGACCGCCACCGGAATATCCGTCAGGGCTTTGATCTTGTTGATCAGTTCGCCGATGCCGGAGTTCAGGGTGGGTTCTCCGGAGCCGGCGAGGCTGATGTAATCAGGAATATCCCCTTGGGCAAGTTTCTTTTCCAGTTCGGCGAGAATTTCCCCAACTGCGACATATTCCTCGCGCTCAAGAGTTTGGTTCGTGGTCCGTCCCAACTGGCAGTACACGCAGTCATAGGTGCAGGTCTTGAACTGAACTAGGTCAATTCCCAACGAGCGCCCCAAGCGCCGCGATGGGACCGGCCCATAGACATATTGAAATCCGCTCGCGCTCATGATTTATTCCCGCACGGCGGTTTTTCGCAGCGCTCGTCCCGGCCACAGCAGGTCTTCTCGGAACCACAATGCGTTCCCCCGCTTTCCCTTTTGATGGAAAACCCTCCCGGCGCGGAAAGAATCTTTTCAAGATTTTTCCCCCCGCAAGATGCGCAGAGCAGTTCCGCGGGTTCTGCGCCGACCCCGATTAAAATTTCTGAGACTTGCCCGCAGCCCAAACAGCGATATTCGTAGATCGGCACAATGTCCTCCTCTCTAATCTTTTAATAAGTAATCCGCAATTGCCCGGTAAAGGGCGCTCACCGCTAAAATCGCGCAATGTTTATGCTCTTCCGGCAGTCCCTTCAAGCTCTGCTTAATCAATCTGGGGGAAATCCATAAAGCGTCATCAATAGATTTTTTCCATGCCAGATGAGCGGTCAGAGCGCCACAGGCGCGGGTGTATTCACATCCTTCGGTGTAGAATTTAACTTCCTCAATAATGCCTTCTTTTACCACCAGATAAAACTCCATCTCATCTCCACAGGGCCCTTTCAGATAAGCGGAGCTGGTGGGGTCATTCATTCTTCCCAAGTATCGGGCAAAGAGTTCTTCCAGAGAGAACTCGGAGGGTTTTTCTTTCTTCGCTTTTTTCATTTTATCCGGGCGATTGGAACGGTCTTTCAATTTTCAACCCCCTGGTTTCAATGGTCACAAACATTCTCTCCCCGTTCCAGTTTTCCCTCTAAATAATCCTGCACCAGCTTCCGGGGCTCAACTGCGGAAGCGCCCAATAATACTTCAATCCCGAATTCGCGGAAAAAATTCTGCGCCCGGCTGCCCATTCCTCCGGTAATCACGACGTTGACTCCTTTTTCCGAGAGCCATCTGGGAAGCAGTCCCGGCTCATGCGCCGGCGCCGGGAAATATTCCTCTTTTAAAATTTTCTTCTTCTCCGGCTCCACTTCAAAAACCAGAAATCCCTCACTATGCCCGAAATGAAGGCAGAGTTTGTTTTGCGCGACCGGAAGTGCAATTTTAGTCATTTAATTTCTCCTTTCGTTATTCCCTTTTTATTTAACCCAAAAACCTCCAGAACCGGCTCAAGCGCTTTTTTAAAAGCCTTCGCGGTTTCGGTTTCGGCAAAATGAGCCAGAAACGGCTTTCCCGAATCGCCGGCTTCAACAATTCTTGGCTCCAGCGGGATTTTCCCCAGAAACGGCGCTCCCATTTCCTTGGCCATCCGCTCCCCGCCGCCGGTTTTAAAAATATCGGTCCGCTTCCCGCAATGCGGGCAGACAAATCCGCTCATATTCTCAATCACGCCGAGGATCGGGATTTTCAGCTTCCGGCAAAATCCTACTGACCGTTGAACATCTATGATGGAAAGTTCTTGCGGGGTGGTCACGATGATCGCGCCGTCCAGGGGCTCAATCAACTGGGCCGCGCTTAGCGGCTCATCGCCGGTCCCGGGCGGCGAATCAATAATCAAGAAATCCAGTTCCCCCCAGGCCACATCCTTCAAGAATTGCTTGATGACCGCCATTTTCAGGGGGCCTCGCCAAATGACCGCATCATCGGCCTGCCGGAGGATGAAACCCATGCTCATTACCTTTAAATTTTCCGCCGCCTGCACCGGCTGCAGGTCATGTTCGTCTCCCTCGATCGTCGCGCCTTCCAGGCCCAGAAGCTTGGGAATGCTCGGGCCGTGAATATCTATATCCATCAAACCCACCTGATAGCCTTCCCGGGCCAGCGCCATCGCCAGGTTGGCCGCGACCGTGCTTTTTCCCACCCCGCCCTTGCCGCTCAACACTATAATTTTATACTTGATCTGGCAAAGCCTTTTCGCCAAGTCCTGCCTTTCTTTAAACTCCATGTCATTCTCTTCAGGCTTTTTCTCTTTCGCGGAACAACTTTCCACCTGGCAATTTTCACAAGATTTATTATCAGTCATTTTCTTCACCTCTTTTATTTGAATACTACTTGATTAGATTCTTTATATACTCCCACATTTCGCTTATCGTGTTTGAAACCGGGCTGGAATTAAATTCCATCAGGCTTTTTCCTTGAACCATCGCCCGAGTAAAATCCGGATCATAGGGAATCCGGCCGATAAAATCGTAATGGTTGGTTTCGGCGAATTTTTTAATTTCCTCGCTAATCAGGGGATTGAGGTCGAACTTGTTGATCACCACCCCGACCGGAATGAAAAAATGCCGGCAGAGTTCGCTGATCCGTTTCAGGTCATGAATTCCGCTCATGGTGGGCTCGGTTACCGCAAGGGCATAATCCACGCCGGTGAGGGAGGCGATCACGGGACAGCCGATCCCCGGAGGACCGTCAATTAAAACCATCTTCAATCCTTTTTCATCGGCGAGTTTCAGGCTCGCTTTGCGGACCATACTTACCAGCTTGCCGGAATTTTCATCGCCAATCCCGAGCCGGGCATGAACCATTGGTCCGAACCTGGTCTCCGAGCGATACCATTCTCCGGCTTTTGGCTGGATCATCTTGATTGCGCGGGAAACGCAAAATTCCACACAACTCCCGCAACCATCGCAGGCAATCGGGTCAATTCGGTATCTAACCGGTTGAGCGGCAGCTTCAAAGATCACCGCATCAAATCTGCATACCTCCCGGCAAATTCCCAGGCGCTGGCAGAGCTCCGGGTCAATCTCGGCTTTAGCTCCGCCATAAAAATCCTGTTTTTTTAAAATCATGGGTGAGGCTATCAGGTGCAGATTAGCCGCGTCAACATCGCAGTCCGCAATCAATAGGCCTGGGCCCAGCGCGGCAAAACAAGCCGCCAGGCTGGTCTTGCCGGTGCCGCCCTTACCGCTTACTACTGCCAACTGCTTTACGGACATTTTCTCCCGCCTGCAAATTGATTTTTTCAAAAAGACCCAGGAAAATCTTTTTATATTCAGGAAAAGCCTCAACCAGGCTTTTGCCCCGGGAATAGGCTTCGGCAATGGCTCGGTCTTCGGGAATCTCCAAAAGGATCGGCAAATTTTGCTCCTGAGCATAATCATATACTCCGCGATCGCCGATTCCGGCCTTATTGATGATCAGGCCGATTGGAAGATTAAGCTTGCGAGCCACTCCCACGGCCAGCCTCAGATCATTCAGTCCGAACGGCGTGGGCTCCGTAACTAACAGCGCATAATCGGTTGCGCGCAAGGTATGAATTACCGGGCAGGAGGTTCCCGGAGGGGCGTCAAAAATAATGGTTGAATCTTCTTTGTCCAGCCAGCGCTTGAGTTCCCGGATAATCGGAGTCGCCATCGGTTCTCCAACCTGAAGCCGGCCTTCCATTAACTTTATCCCGTTTCTAATCCCGACCCGGATTTCCCCGATCTTCCGCTTCTCTTCCGAGATCGCCTTGCTCGGACAGATCAGAGCGCAGGCGCCGCAGGAATGGCAGAGTTCCGGGAAAGTAAGAACCTGATCCGCTAATACCACTATCGCGCCAAACCGACAAACCCGCTGGCACTCCTGACAAAAATTACACTTAGCCAAATCCACCTTGGGAAAAGGCAATAATACCTCTTTGGTCAATTGCCATTGTGGAGAAATCAAAAGATGCGCATTCGGCTCCTCTACATCACAGTCCACCAGAATCGCTTTTCCCAGCGAAAGCGCCAGGCTGGCCGCGATCAGGGTTTTGCCGGTTCCGCCTTTCCCGCTGGCCACCGCGATCATCATAGCTTTTTCCTCCGGGCGATGAGAAGATCCTGATTACTCCCCGGATGTTGCTCCACTTCAAATCCCCGTTCAATAAACAATCCCTTCGTGTCCGCCAGGGTAACCGGGCCGACCTCATGCCGCCTCCCCTCCGAAGCGTGGATTTGGTCCATGATTTCAAATCCCTGGGCGTTGAAATCACTCAGGATAATTTTCCCGTTGGGGGAAAGCACCCTGATGAACTCGGCACAGACCTTGCCGACCGAAGCGAGATGATGAATCATGTTCATGGTAAAAATGACATCAAAGAAACCGTCTTGATAGGGAAGACCTTCCGCGTTGGCTATATCTAATCGGACCTGCGATTCCAGACCGTAATACCTCAGGTTGAGCCGGGCATATTTTTGTTCCGATTCGGAGAGGTCAAACGAAGTGAAATGAAAACCTTCCTGCGCCAGGGCTAGGGTGAAATAGCCTTTTCCCGTGCCCGCATCCAGGATTCTTCCGGAAATGGGACGCGCTTGTTCAATGATGAGGCGCCGTTCTTTTTCAATATCGTACCCGAAGCTCTGATTAAGGGCTTTGCGCTCCAAATAGCGGTCATGATTTTCGACGACTTCGCTTGCCATCGCGGTCATGCCCAATGTCCCTCAACATCAGCGGCCTTGGCCTCTGCAAGTTTTCCCGCGCGGTATTGCTCGAGCGCCGCAGCCACCGTCGGGGCGTCGCTGGTGAAAATTTTTATCCCGGCCGCGGCCAGCACGCGGAAGGCCTTGGGCCCGCAATGGCCGGTCACCAGGCTATTGGCCCCTGACCGCGCCACCGTTTGCGCCGCCTGGATGCCCGCTCCCTGCGCCGCGTTCAGGTTTTGCCCGTTGTCAATCACCTCCAAGGTGTTCGTGTCCAAGTCATAGATGAGGAATTTCGGAGCGCGCCCGAAACGGCTATCCAGCGGAGCATCCAGGGTTTCCCCTGAGGTTGTGAATGCTATTCTCATATCTTTTCCCTTTCTTAATAAAGATTTTTCATTGCAGACCCGCGCGGGGAGGCCGCCCTCGTTCTGTGCTCCGGCGCGCTCTCCCCGCACCTGCAAGTCCCGAGTTTGCTGAGCCTCAGCAATGCCGGTCTCGATCTCCTAAAGCCGCTTCTTGATGAGGTCCAGCTCCGACTGAAGATCTTTGATCTGCTTTTTGAGAATAGACATCTCATCCTCGTCAGCTTCCTGTTCTCCAAAGGGTTTATCTTCATACACTCCATAGGCCGGGTGAGAATAATACAATCCGCTGCCCCAGCCAAAACCATTACCCCTTCGTCCTCCGGATCCGCGGCCGCAGCGGAAACGGCCTCCAAAGCCGCCGCAGAAACCCGCCCCCCTTCCCGTCATTGGCCCCATTCCCATTGGTCCAGTTCTGTCTCCTCCTGGCATGATCATCCTCCTTTTACGAGCCGCAAATGCGGCTCTATCTATTGGTTCCTTTTGCCAAGACCACCTTTCTGGCCTTGACCCTTTCCGCCGCCTTGACCCTGACCCTTTCCTTGGCCGACGCCTTGGCCCTGGCCTGGCTGACCCTCCGGGCGCGCCGGGCTTTTTCCGCCACAACGCCCCATTCCACATCCCGTTCCCTTCCCTTTGCCTAGCGGCCCGGTTCCGTCTCCTCTTGGCATGTTATGCCTCCTTTCGTTGCGGGTCTTGCCCGCTGGTTATTGGTTTTTCTCCATCAGCAAATCCCTGACCTCCGCCGGGGACATGCCTTTCTGTTCACCCAAAGCCTTCAGGGTTGATTCCGCCCGGGCGGCAAATCCCTGCTGCTCCAAGACCTCCAGGGCCTTGTCCAAAGAGACGCCGTTAATCTCGCACAGACTCCGCAGCGTTTGCCGCCCTAAACCGGCGCCAGGCCCTCTTGGAACGCGACGCTCAGAGATTTCTGCGGATGACTCATTGAAATCGGAGAGCGTTGGCGCCCCCGCGCGGGGATAAGGCGCCGGCGCGCTTCGGCCCTCCCAATGCCCTTTGATCCGGCTCTTGAGCGCAAGGATGTTGCGGAAAGGCGGAACTTCAAAGACCGTGCCGATAAACACGGCGCTCACGATGGCTGCTGCAACGATCAGCTCCGGCTTCAGGGGCAGCCTTCGCTTCCGCGCGAGGTAGCGAAACAGCGTTTGCCAGTTGAAATAAACATGAAAGCCCGCGGCGAGGACAAAGAGCAAACCCGCCGTGGTGTGCACCGCCGCCCATTGTTCCTTGCTCAACCCCCAGATGTTCCAGCCGGTCCAGTTGGCCACGCGCCCCTGCGGCGAGATATACATGACCACTCCCGTCGTTGCCAGCATGAGGAAGGACAACACCACGACCAGACTCGTCAGACTGCGGCTGTTCCAGGCATGGGGTTCAGGATGGTTTGCTTCGGACATATCGGCCTCCTTGGTTCATTCCTAAGTTGCTACTGCCGCGTCATCGCGGTGCCGCACTTCGGACATTGTTTTGGGGTGCAGGGCGCGCCTGGTTCGAGCGACTCCCGGTGTCCGCAACTTGGACAGACACAGCTTCCCGCAGGACCGCCTCACATTGCTCCCCTTCTTCCTCTTTCCCCGCCCATGCCGCTTCCTCTGCGCCTTCCGCCGCAACCCTTTCCACCGCCGCCACCGCACGGTCCCATTCCCTTTCCAAAACCTCGACCGCCTGATTTTTCAAACATGATTTCACCGCCTTCTATTTTCAACGCCTTGCCATTTACCAGGGCGTCGGAAATTTTCCGGTGCGCCAGCTCGATGATCCGGCCGAAAGTCTGCCGCGAAATCTCCATCCGCTCCGCGGCCTGCTCCTGATAAAGTCCTTCCAGATCCGCCAGCCGGACCGCCTCCAACTCGTCCAGACCAAGGATCACCTCTTCCAATTCCGTCAACGGAATGCCCCGGGGCTTGAAATACCTCACCCCCGGCGCCATTCCCACCCTCCGGCAACATACTGGTCTCACCATTTTCTAGCTCCTTTGCGCTCCTAGCTTATTATTAGCATATGCCCATAACTTTGTCAAGGGGAAAAACCCAAGGGATAAGATTGAGCGGATGGCGCTTGGTTTTAAATGATCCTGTGTCCGGAAAAGGTCACGCGGGAAAAACCGGCGACCGCTCGCGATTGGTCATCGGACTGGTCACGGCAACTCCCTTTCCAGTCGAAATCTATTTCCACCGTAGGCTTGCAATTTGACCGGGTTTCTTTATCCTAAGAGCAATCGTCTAATCCTGTATAGGCAGGAACGGGGGACCCGATTTTTGGGGCGTATCACTTTGGTGTAGGGCACCTTTTCGGCCCGAGCCCGTCAGCTAACCTCGTCGACATCGAAAAGGGAGGGAACCTTCCGGAAGCTTCTGGGGGCCATCTCCCGGAAGACGGAGGAGGTTCAAGATGGACAAAACGCCGGACCAGGAGCGGCTGAAGACCGAGGCGGCTCCATCTGCGTTCCGGTTCCTCAAAAACCTGATCATCGGCCGCAGGCTCAATCCCGAAGACCGCTCGGTGTTCCGGCATATTTCCCTGATCGCTTTCTTCGCCTGGGTGGGTTTGGGCGCAGACGGGCTGTCGTCCTCCTGCTACGGACCGGCCGAGGCGTTCATCACCCTCGGGCGGCATACCTTCCTCGCTATCTTCGTCGGGATCGGCACCGCCCTAACCATCTTCGTGATCAGCGAGAGTTATTCCCAGATCATCGAGTTGTTCCCCACCGGCGGCGGCGGGTACCTGGTTTCAAGCAAGCTGCTTTCCCCCACCGTGGGCATGATCTCGGGTTGCGCGCTCCTGATAGACTATGTGCTCACCATCACCCTCTCGATCGCAAGTGGGGCGGACGCCTTTTTCAGTTTTTTGCCCGCGGGCTGGTATGCTTGGCGGCTGCCGTTCGCGGCGCTGGGAGTGCTGCTGCTCTCGGTCTTGAACCTGCGGGGGGTAAAGGAATCCATCGCGGTGTTGATGCCGATTTTCCTGGTCTTTGTAATCACCCACGGTTTCGCCATCCTTTATGCCCTCGGCGCGCATGTGCCCGACCTGTCGGCGCTGGCGGAGCGGACGGTCTCGGAAATCGGAGCTTCGCGGAGCGAACTCGGCCTGCTCGGGATGTTCGTGCTGATCATGCGGGCCTATAGCATGGGCGCCGGCACCTATACCGGGATCGAGGCGGTCTCGAACGGGCTGCCCATTTTGCGCGAGCCCAAGGTCGAGACCGGCAAGCGCACCATGACCTATATGGCGGTCTCGCTCTCGGTGACCGTGCTCGGGCTGATCATCGGATACATGCTCTACGGGGTGAAACTCCTGCCCGGCAAGACCTTGAACGCGGCGCTGCTGGCCCAACTCAGCGCGCATTGGGGCAGCCACCTGGCCTATACCTTCATCCTGGTCACCCTGCTCTCGGAGG
This sequence comes from uncultured delta proteobacterium, assembly GCA_903897985.1. Classification (GTDB taxonomy): domain Bacteria; phylum RBG-13-61-14; class RBG-13-61-14; order RBG-13-61-14; family DRUE01; genus CAIYYW01. The sequence goes on along the minus strand of CAIUDS010000710.1, from coordinate 563 downwards.
CCGCCATCCTCTTGGTCGCGGCCCAGACTGGTTTCATTGACGGCCCGCGCGTGCTGGCGAACATGGCCCAGGACCGCTGGTTCCCGACCCGCTTCGCCATGCTCAGCGACCGGCTGGTCACCCAGAACGGAGTCCTGCTCATGGGCGGCGCCGCCCTGGCTCTGATGATCGTCTCGCGCGGATCCGTGGGATTGCTCCTGGTCCTCTACAGCATCAATGTCTTCATCACCTTTGTCCTTTCCCAGCTCGGCATGGTCCGGCACTGGTGGCAGGAACGCGGTAAAGTTCCGCACTGGCGCCGCCGGCTCCTGATCAACGGTCTGGGCCTGGTCCTTTGCGGCTTCATCCTCATCAGCATCGTCCTGGCCAAATTCTCCTCGGGCGGTTGGGCAACCCTCCTGATCACCGGCTTCCTCATCGCCGCCGCCTACCTGATCAAGCGCCATTATACCCAGGTCGGAAAGATGATCGCGCAACTGGACAGCTTGATGGAAGCGGCCGCGGAATCCCCGGAAATGAGCGCCGGCCATCCGGACCACGGATCTCCGCCTTTCGACCCGGAG